>NZ_MKTO01000015.1:0-107645 GCF_001897665.1 Legionella sp. 39-23
CATCTCGAAATCAAAATTTTAAAATACCAGTTAGAAATAATTTAGATGAGAATTAGTTCTTAATTGATGTTATTTGAGATAGATAACGTACCTTATCTAGTCCAAAAGTCTACAGTTTTTACGATTTAAAAATGAACTAGAACATTAGAGTTTAGGGTGGATAAGATTTTGGAGTACTAAGTAACTCGCGGGAAATAGAAAACGAGGACTACCCAACTCTCAAATTATTAAAATCGCGTATTTTTCTATCCGTATTAAATTGGGAAAGAGAGTATACGGCCCATAAAGCAGCCGGTAGCCATCCTATAACTATTATCTGTAAAACCAGACAGGTAATTCCAGCTAGCGGTCGTTTAATAGTGAAAAAAACTATAAAGGGGAAAAATATGGCTAGAAATAAGCGCATTGTAATATTAATAGGCAAATGAAAACTGGCCTCATTGTATTGATTTGATATTTTATTTTCAATAATAAAATAAAATCTGTTCTCATTTAATTTATGAAACATATTATGTGAAGCCCGATAATAAATTATGAAGTCCACCAAACGATGGGTTTGTGGACTCATTAAATTGATGTTCAAAAATTTGAATTTGCACTTAAAAACCAGTTCGAAAACTCTAGCCAATAAACAAAGTTCGTATTAATGTGAAATAATTGAGTTAATTAACTCCAGGTTGTTTAGGATTGTAGGTGCCTCGCTTTTAGCGATTAAGTGTTCGATAACTTGAAAGTAAATATATGGTCATAGGTATTATGTATATCCTAGCTAAGTAGCGATCGACTAAAATGCTTTAATATAGAATTAATAGTCTCCCTATCACGGTTTTATTAGGCGATACCCTGTCTTTCTTGATATAGAAAATTTTTACATAACTATTCATAGAACAATCTTTCTTTAAATACTGTTCTATAAATCGTGTTTTTTCGTTCATAACAGTTACCTAGGTCTATTCCCTGAACATCTTGGCCCGACAAAGCAAGATTACTTTCCAAGCTGAGTAGCGAATAAGCTTTATCTTCTTTCAACTTGAGTAGCCAGTATGATATGCTTGAGCCAGATTAAACTTGAAGGAGTCAAGTCATGAGTATCGTAACGCTTCTAGAACAGTTAGCTACTACAGTCCATCATAAAATCAATCTTGATACATTATTAAAAGATGAACCTTCAATAATTCAAAAAGCATTCATAGATAACAACGCTACATATTTAAAAAGTAACTTAAATGAGAATATAGCTTTGGCTGATCGAACTACAATTTTTGAGATTTAGATTGAATGCATGATATGTCCCATAAAGCCTCATTGGTTGTTGTCGGTTGTGGTATTAAATTTTTTGCTCATCTAACGAATGAAGTAATCGCTTATATTAGGCAATCTGATCTTGTGCTGTATTTGGTAAATGATCCCGTACTAAAATTATGGATTCAACAGCAAAATCAATCCTCAGAATCTTTAGATCAATTATATTTTTCATGCCCAAATCGTACCGATTCTTATTACTTAATTACGGATTATGTTTTAGAGCATTTATATCAAAATAAACATATATGTTTTGTTCTTTATGGGCATCCCAGTGTTTATGCTAAACCCGGTTTAGATGCTGTAAAAAAAGCAAGAAAAGAAGGGTATTATGCAAAAATCCTACCTGCAATTTCAGCTGAAGCGTGTCTCTTTGCGGATTTGTTAATTGACCCTGGCTCATCAGGATGCCAATCATTTGAAGCCAGCGATTTTCTGATTCACCAACGCCAATTTGATATAAGTTCTCATTTAATTCTTTGGCAAATTAATGCGGTAGGAATTCTCAATCATGAAACAACAAATAATAAGAAAATGGGAATTCTGTTGCTACTAGATCATTTGACTAAATATTATGAAGTTACAGATGAGATCATTATTTATGAAGCGGCGCAATATCCTGGATTTGAGCCTGTGATCACACAAACACAATTGAAATATTTGCCTGATATTCAACTATCAAATCTTTCAACTTTATATATACCGCCTGCAAAAATTGCTATCTGTAATCAAACTATTTTAAAAGCTTTTGAACTTGCATAAAAATGTACAACTATTTTATAACTTTCATCAAAGGATATTCTGAAAACTATTTGGGACTGCCTAAGTTTTGTTGGCAGGGCATAAGTTTAATTTGTATCAACGCATCTACTATTGGTATTTGTTTTTTTCTGTCTCTGTATTTTGTGAATGAACAACAATTAAATGTTTCAACTGCTGGACTACTTCTTTCTTGTTATGGTTTAGGTACAGTGATCGGTGGTTTTGTGGGAGGGAAACTTTCTGACAAAATTACACCATATGTTGTTTCAATCTTCAGTCTCTTCGTTCAATCCGTAAGTTTTTTCTTTTTAATGTATTTGCATTCTATCCCTATCTTAATGCTTAATCTGTTATTACTTGGCATATCTGCATATGGTTTTAAAACATCAAATAACATGAATCTCTTAAATTTATGTGCTAATGACGTGGATTTACGCTATAAAACTATCAGTATTTCTCATGTTGCTGCAAATTTAGGATTGGGGGTATCGGGTATTTTTATTGCTGGAGTTGGAACATATGGTTTTCCTATTGTTTTTGGTTTATCAAGTTTAATATTATTTTTTTCAGCAATTTATCTTATATTACAAAAAAATGTAACTAACCCCATATCTGAACAAAGTGTTGAAGAGTATCATCCAAATGAAACAAATATAGCATTAAAAATCAATGTATTAATTCTTTCCTGTGTTTTTCTAATAGGGCTTATCATTGCACAATTGAGTTCTACTTACCCATTATATGTTCAAGAATCCTTCCCCAAATTAAATGTGCAAGCTGTTAGTATATTATTTCTTTTAGATACCGCTTTAATTGTGATATTCCAAGCGCCACTAATCGTATTAGTAAGTAAACAAAATAAACTGCTGATTACTGGGGTCGGTGCTCTATTCATGGGCTTAGGAATGTTGATCTTACGCTTTTCTTTCATATTTTCATTAGCTATTCTATCTTGTATTGTTTGGACAATAGGTGAAATGCTTTTTATATCTACTGCTCAACTGATTTGTTATGAAAACAGTAATAATAAGAAAAAAGGACAAAGTTTAGGTCTTTTTCAATCTACTTTTGCTGTTAGCAATGTTGTCGGCCCTTGGTTAGGGGGCTTTATATATCAATACTGGGGTGGAAACATATTATGGTATTGCAGCACAATCATTGGAGTATTTTGTTTTCTGCTTTGTTGGCATTTTAGCCGTTTTAATGCTGACACATCCTCGTAAAAATGAAGCATCGGCAGCAAAGATTGCTCCTTGTTGTTCTTTTGTGAATTGTGAATTATTAAATCGATTATCAATATTTAATATTTCAAGAGAACTTTGCATGACATGATGTATATCTTGAGTATTATGAAAGTAGCTAAACTTAACAAATTTCGCTATTTTCCCAATAATTGTATCAGAAGATAATGCATTGTCTTTTGATAGTTCTTGGATAAAAATACTCATTATGTGCTCTAGTTCACGCATTTCATAAATCGTGCTTGTGACCTGCCTTGATCTTGGTGAAAACACATGTGTCGCTGGATGCTGTAATGAGTAATATATGGGGAAAAAATCTTTCTCAAAATTAAAATGTTTGGGTTGCATGATTGTTGGGATATATTTTTTCAGGCCATATGATTCTATAAAAACATGTTGCAAGACATCTACGGGCAAAGCACTATTATCTATCGATGGGACATACCCAGGCGCTGCACCTAGGGCTGTTGCAAATAAATGCTTAGCGGTATCAGCTAAATATGGGTTTGGCTTCAAATTGCGATTTTTTTGGATGATTGAAAATGTAATATCATAAAATACTCGGTTTCTTTCGTATTCATACCGATACCATGCTAATTCATGTAGGTACTGTTTCAAAATTTTCCATTTTCCATCATTATGCAAACTCATTAACCACTTTTCTGAAAAATACATTACGCAGCAACGCCAATCGGAGTTAATAACTTTGCTATTAACTATCTCTCGAAAAACTTGCCAATGTTCATATAATGATTTTGGTACCCGACTTTTAATATTAAAATCGCGTTGTAAATTGGAGTGATTTGTTGTTGCACCAATATTGGGTAACATAAATGCAGATCTAGCACCTGCAGTAGATGACAATAGTCCATTCGGTGCATAAACCCTATCATTAACTTTACTTAAAACAGTTGAGAGAGGAAAAATATCGCCTGGTTTATAGATAAGCCAGGGGATGGTGACATTATCATTTTTTAGATCAATATAACACTCAATCTCTTTATCAAGAACTATTCCCAATGGTGTGTTATTTGCGCTATATCCAAGGTGATGAATTATATCTTCGGGTACATCGGGATCAGTTATTCGATAATATCCTCCATTTATATCAGGAAAAAGCGAGCTTTGTGTATCTGCATCGGTTGCACCATATGGATAATATGCTAAATAAAGAGGATATGATTGATCAGGATTTAGTTCATCTATAATAGCTGCGAAGACAGGCTCTATTTCTGTAACTCGCATACGAACATCAGCCCAACATACTTTTACTAATCCATTTCGTTCATCAATAGCTGTGAACATTAATACAATTCCTTTCGTATCTGAACTAAAAAAAGTTGCATTCTAATTTTCTAAAAATACAACTGTCAAGATAAGTTTAATGAAGCTGACTACAAAAAAATCAGTCAGACTTTTATTTTCCATTAAAAATTTACATGCAAAAAAAAGAATTTTTTCATTATTCGATTATGTCTACATTTTTCTAGTTATAAGGAATTAACAACAAAAAAGGAGCAATTATGTTAATGACAATGTTAAAAGCAAAAATCCATAGAGCTACGATCACTCAGGCCAACCTGAATTATATCGGGAGCATCACTATAGATGAGGAGTTACTCTTAGAAACCGGCATCCAAGAAAATGAAAAAGTTCAAATTGTGAATATCAATAATGGTGCTCGATTTGAAACTTATGTAATAAAGGGGTGCAAGGGGAGTGGCGAGATTTGTGTGAATGGGGCTGCGGCGCGGCTTGTTCACGAAGGTGATAAAATTATAATTATTTGTTACTGCAATCTTAATGAACATCAGGTGGCAAATCATATCCCCAAAGTTATTTTTATGAATGAAGATAACAGCATCCATAGCCGTTCAGATCAGGAATTATCTAATACATTGTTTGTAAATTAATGTGAGCAAAATTTTCAAATAACAAAATATTAAAACTAAATCGTTATCTTCAAGATAACCTATTGCATAAATTGGAGAATTATTATGGACAATACTGTAAACCCCAAAATTAGCATCGTCTTTGGCGGTGTTTCTGTTGAACGAGATCTTTCTTTAAGAACTTTTCACAGCATCTATTCAGAGTTGCAACATCAAGCAAAAGATACAGACCTATATCAATACGTTTATTATGTAACTGAAGAAGGATTGGTGATTAGAAAACCATTTAATTTTGATAAAGATCCTGATTATTACATGACGAGTAAAAGCGCTCCGCTATCAATTATCAAAGCGTTTCAACAAATTAAAAAAAATAACGAATATGTGTTTTCTTTGTTATATGGCCAATTTGGTGAGGATGGGCATATTCAAGGTCTAGGAAAAATTTTAGATATAAAAAATTCTTTTGGTTCGGTGCTTTCATCTAGCCTCAGTAAAAGTAAATTTCACTGTTCAAAATATATTGAATCAATGTATCCCGAATTAGAACCAATACCGATGGTGTCTATTAGAGATACAGATATATCTAGTCTAAAGGAAAAATTATTGCCTTTTTATAATCAAGAAATAGTGATTAAACCTAATTCACTGGGCACGAGTATGTTTACTGAACGTATGATACTTAATGAAAAGTCGCTCAATGCTGCTTCAAGTCTAATCATAGATATCTTAAAGATTGATAATATTGCACTCGTGCAAAAGTATATTCCTGGTGAGGAGTATTCATGTGGCTGTATAGAAAATCTTAGTAGTATTGAAGTATTACCGCTAATTCTAGTACGCACTCGAAATAGATTTTTTGGTCGCCGAGAAAAGCTTTGTAAATTTGGAGTGAGTGAGCGAATTATTCCTCAATCCTATAATAAATTTACAGCTCAAATAGCTGATATTTCAAAACGAATTTTTTCTGATTTGATGTTTGAGAACATGTTTCGGCTGGATTTTATTGTTTCAGAAGGAAAGATTTATTTCCTTGAAGTCAATTCATTGCCTGGATTAAGTCAGGCTAGCTTTTTCCCAAAAATGCTTCGAGAAATGAATATCTCAATGTCTGATTTTATTCAGATGACGTTTAAAAACAGTTTAAACAGGAAAAATAAAACAAATCGGTTTAATGAAGAAATGGATTTTCGAGGTGCAGCATGAAGTGCATTGGTTTACTAGGTGGTGTGAGCTGGGCTTCTACTATGGAATATTACAAGCGACTCAATTTGATTATCAATAAAGAAAAGGGCAAAAATCATTCAGCCAAAATAGTATTGTATAGTTTTGATTTTGAAGAAATTCTTGAACATCAAAAACAACAAAATGAGACAATGGAATTAAGATTGCTTCAAGAAAAAGTGGTTTTGCTGGATAAAGCAGGTTCAGATGTAATCGCAATTTGCTCCAATACTACGAATAAGTTAGCCAACCAACTGGATGTAATGATCCATAAAAAGTTAATTAACATTATTGATGCAACCGGTGATTATTTACATTATTTGGGAGCAAAGAAAGTAGGGTTAATTGGAACCCGTTATACAATGGAACAGGACTTTTATAGAAATAAATTACTTAAAAAAGGACTGCAAGTAGTAATTCCCGATGCTTATGATCGGGAGTTACTTCATCAGATCATTTACCATGAATTATGTCATGGTATTCTCACGGCTCGATCAAAAAAGATCGTTCTAAATATTATTAATAAATTAGCTGCAAGTTTTCATTTAGATGGAGTCATTCTCGGTTGCACAGAACTACCTCTATTGATATCAAAAGCGGATGTTGATATTCCATTGTTTGATACGATTGAAATACATGTAAATGCAATTTTAACGAAAATTAAATGGCTAAATTAGGGAGATTCAATAATGAGATCTATCCCTAATTTAAAGCTGATTTGCTGCTTGCTATCAGGCATTGTTTGTGTAAATTTTGCGAAATTTATGTGTCTTCCCTTTTTAATCTTATTTCTTAATTATAAAACGCAAGCTCCGTTATGGGTAACTGGTTTAGTTTGTGGAATGGCTCCATTTTGCTCCATACTCGGTGGTTTTATCGGGGGACAATTATCGGATAAATATGGACGCGTCCCCTTATTATATATTTCGATTTTTACATCAGCGAGCCTCTTTATATTAATCGGTTTAAGCTTGCAAATTAATTCTCAACATATGCAATTAATATTGATCGGTATTCTAAATGGGCTGTTTGGTTTATTTTCTTCTTTTTTTCAACCTGTAGCTCTCGCATTACTCAGCGAATTAGTTGATAAAGTACATCGAGAATTATTTTTTCACTTACGTTATGCAGCAATGAATATTGGTGCTGTATTAGGACCTTTGTTAGCAGTATATTTAGGTGTTACTTTATCTTCTATTACGTTTTACATTGCAGGCCTAATTTATTTTAGTTTTGGTTTTTCTTTATATATCGTTTTGTTGATAGAACGAAGACCATTTTCTACGAGTAAACAGAGCAATGAGTCTAAGGTATCTTTATCTTCTACTTTGCGCGTTATTTCTCTAGATCGTCGGCTATTAAATTTCATTCTTTTTAATATAGTATTCGCATTATGCTATTCGCAAATTGATACAACATTAGCCCAATATATATCCCAACAAATTGATAATGGGGCTCGTGTTTATTCCTTAACGATTTCATTGAATGCTTTTTTTGTACTTATTGGGCAAGCCCCGATTTTCCTCTTATGTAAAGGAATGCCAAAACATCAAGCTATTTTTTATGGATGTTTTCTATTTTTCCTTGGTTGTTTGGGTTTCTCTTGCTGTGGCAACAAAGCAAACTACATTTACTATTCTATTTTAATTATTACCCTGGGTGAGTTGTTCATATTTCCTTTTGCCTTCTTGTTTGTTGATGATATAGCTCCGTTGCATTTGAAGGGGGCTTATTTTGGTGCATTAGCTTTTAGAGAGTTAGGTTTGGCTTTAGGTCCTATTTTAGGTGGAGTGGCTCTTGAGTTTTTTGGAGGTCAGATTCTGTTTCTCATGATCGGAATGTTGTCATTGATTTCATATTTCTTTGTGTACTTAGGTGAATATAGAAAACCAAGAATTTATAAGCAGCCTTTTAGGGAGAGCATTTAATCGGCCTTTCGAAACGCTACGGCAGTGGAGTTTCAAAATAAGTCTAATAATATGGAGTAAGATCATGAGTAAATCGATTTTGTTTGTAAATGTTTCTGATGAACATAATTTAGTAAAAATTGAGGCAGCGAAGAAACTAGGGATTAAGGTTTTTTTGGTGGCACCTAATTTACCTGACTGGGCAAAAAATATAGTTGATAAATTTATTCAAGCGGATACCACCAATTTTTCTGAGACTATTTCTGCTTTAAAGAACGAGTATAAAGAAACACCTTTCGATGGCGTCATTACCATACTGGATAAAAGTGTTGAATTGGTTGCAGCAATCGCTGAAGAGTTTAAATTACCAGGTAGTTCACTTACAGCAGCAACCACAGTGAAGCATAAATACAAAATGAGAGAGGCGTTGCGGTTGTATGGAGTTCCTCACCCGAAATTTCAATTTGTAAAAACATTCAACGATCTGAAAAATGCTGCAAATACTATCGGGTTTCCGCTCATATTCAAGCCCGTTGCTGCATCAACAAGTGTTGCGGTTTTTAAATTAAACACGCAAGCGGAGCTTGAAGATGCATTTGAACTGATGAGCACTTGTGAGCGTGTATCCTATTGGCTATATTCCGATGAGTATATTGCTGAGGAATTTATGGAAGGCCAAGAAATTAGTGTTGAGGGAATCATTAATCAAGCACAAATACATTTTGCAGGTATTACAAAAAAATTCGTAGAAAAGCCAGGCTTCACAGAATGGATGCATTGTTTCCCTTGTGATCTGGAATCAGATGTTTGTTCTGCAATTTATAAGGTGGTTGAAGAGACCATTCACGCAGTTGGCATCAACAATTGTGCTTTTCATGTAGAAGTCATGTTGACTTCTGAAGGGCCTAAAATTGTTGAAGTGAACTCACGAATGGCAGGAGGCTTTGTTTCCAGCCATCTTGTTCCCTTGGCATCTGGAATTGATTTGGCACAGGCAAGTATAAAAACCGCACTTGGTGAACCTATTGAGTTAAAAGCAACTAAAAATAAATTTGCGTGTGAGCGAAATTTATTTGCGACCGAGAATGGTACCGTTATTGATTGGCAACATATTGAAGAAATACGCAATCAACCTGGAGTACGGGATTTTAAACTGTTGCGACAGGTCAATGAGTTGGTTAAGGTGCCGCCGCAAGGATATGACAATCTGTTGTGTGCTGTTATAACCGAGGGGGATACTTTGCAAATGGCAATAGACTTAGCTGATGCGGCTTTGAATCGTGTTCATTGTGTTTATCGGTAAATTCTTAAGGAGTTGTCATAGGAGTTTGGTGTTTTTTAACCCCTTAATCACCAATGCTAAAATTGTAAGTAAGTCTAAAACTGCGCTTTTATCTTTGCTTAATATATTGATTATATTGAATATTTTTAATAATATCGCACAAGTCATTGATTTTAAAAAAAGGAGGGGATGTGCCTGGACACGGTTTTTTTCATCGCACGCTTGATGCTACTGAAGCTGTAGGGTATGGGGCAACAACAGTTGTAGGAGGCACTGTAACTGGTGCAATGGCCATAGCTAGTGTGGCACTTGCTATGACTGGTATTGGAGTGGTAGGGCTTCCAGTTACCTTAGGAATTATGTATCTCAGCGCCGTAGGGACAACTTATACTGGCTCAAAAACAATACACAAGGTAAAGCATGCAGCTGGCGGTGAGGGTAAATGTCATAGTCTTAGTCATGCAGAAACAGTCGCAAAATTGGGGTTCTAAGTAAAGATTGAACATAGTAGAACAACTACTTTTATCTGTTTACCCCATACAACACATTTGGGTTTAGGCTTTACCAATTTTATAATGCGTGCCTGCTTCTAAGCTGTTTGCGGGCACGACAGATTTTTTATCATCTCAATTAATGTCTATAGAATCCCTATTATCAAATAGGCCTGATTACTGTGAAAAGTGGACTTTAAGCTAGAAAACTGACCTCGAAATAGTTCAACTCTTGAAAAACCGATTTATTAAATCTCATAAATAGCAATGTTCCACAAACCCCCTCATTAATTTACTATGAAAGGTAAGTGTATTGTTTCAATAATAACTATCCTTAAGATAGTGTGTATTGTATGGAATGAAGTACTTATTAAAATTTTAAAAATAAATCTGCGTGTCTTTTTAAGAGAGTGTCGGGCCAAGGGCCGACCTACGCTTGCTGATGAATAATGCTTTCTGTTACCTGGCTCCCTTCTCTAAACACCAAAGCCCGACCTATTTAATTCATTCAAAAGCGTAAATTTACGTAGTTTCTTTAAGAATACTTTAATATTAGAGATATACCATGAATTGTCTATTAAATATTCAAATTGGTGATTAAAATGCAAGATAAAAAAGAAATTAATGAAAGCTATTTAACTTGGAGAAATGGTTATGTTAAAGCTTTAGAAGAAGATGGCGCTGGTCGACATGGTTATCAAAACTGTTTTTACGGTAAGCTATTAATAGAAACTTTTGAAAAATTGTATGCTGAATATTTGCATACTCTTAAAGTTAATGAGCAATTTGAAAAGATCATAAGGCAGTACTCCTTCAATTTAAGAGCCGCTTATGGTTATGAGTGGGATAAGGCAAAAGCAGAGGCAGCCAATCATGCAGTTTTTATAGGTTTTATAGCTAAATTAGAACAAAACCAATTTCTATCTAAACCGGAAATTAAAAAATTTGCACCCCTTCTTGCCCAAAACAATAGAACCGCCGGTGATCAGAGTTTTTTTGGGGGGTTACCTCAAGATTTTCTCCATGAACTTGCCGGGTATCTTGAACCCCAATTGTCTTTTCATGATGCAGCTAAAAAATTGGATGATGAGGTACAAAAAGCACACGCGCATTACGATAAAATTAGAATGTTTTCATTTAAAGATAACGAAATACACTTTTCCAGCATAGATGGAACGCATGTGGCGTTAACGGGTTATGAACCATTTAATGAATGGTTTACTAAATTGCCACTAAGAACAAATCAAGCTATGAGCCAAAATTATCAGATGTATAAAATAGATGATAACACCATATCGATTAATCGTGGTCCACAAACCCCAGGTATTCAAATTAAACGACGTGATGCTGGATTTATTGTTTGTAACAATGTAACCGCTGATAAAAATTCACCTCATCTCACTCCACAAGAAGCCAATCTAGAAAAAAGTAAAAACCTTATTTCCTCATTGAAGGCGTTGAAAAAATATTTGCAATCAAGACCTGCAGAACTAAAGTTTTTTTCGTTTGAAAAAGAAAAAGTTGCCTTTGCTCAAGGGACTCACGTGAGTCTTACTGTTGAGGACGCCTTTAAAGCATGGTTTGACGATCTTCCTTTAAGAAAGTCACAGCAAATTAGCAGCATTTGTCATATTTATAAAATAAATGCAGACACTGTAGCGATTAATTATGGACCTAACACCCCAGGTATTCGAATTATAAGAAAAGACAATAGCTTTTCAGCATGCAACAATATAACAGCAGATAATGCTAATTCAGATGCTACAAAACAAAAAAATCTCGTCACGACCTTATCCGCTTTGGAAAAAGCGCTGCAAGCAATTGCGAGTCAGGCACAACTTGCAGAACAGGAAAAAAATACAGGTGAAGAGCAAGAAAAGTGCTCAATTCAATAGTTCGCGCTCAAGAGAGAAGGATATCGAGTTCTTCTTTCTGTTTTGATTGGAAGAGAAAATAAAAAATTGTCTTCTAAGTTAAATATTGGCGGGCTAAGGGTCCGCCGTGTTTCAGTGCGATAGATAAATAGATATTTGTTTTCCTGGTTGCAAGCCACCAGGCTACCCGGTAAATGGTAATTTCCTAACGCAACGTTCGCGCCATGCCCATTGTCGTTCCCTTAGCATCTGGAATTGATTTGGCACAGGCCAGTATAAAAACCGCACTTGGTGAACCTATTGAGTTAAAAGCAATTAAAAATAAATTTGCGTGTGAGCGAAGTTTACTTGCGACCGAGAATGCTACTGTTATCGATTGGCAACGTACTGAAGAAATACGCAATCAACCTGGAGTACGGGATTTTAAACTGTTGCGGCAGGTCCACGAGTTCGTTAAGGTGCCGCCGCAAGGGTATGACAATCTGTAGAAATTATTTAATGCCGTTGTACAAATTGGCAGTTCATTCGAAAACTCATATCAAACAAAACGATGATGAATACATAGGTCATATTAACTGCATGCGTGCCCTTTTTTATGCTCATTTTTAATCTCCGCCAGCCTTTCATCTTTAAGGTCTGAAAAGGCTTTCGCATAAGATGTTTTCATAAAGCTAAGGGCCTGCATCGTTGAATTTTGGGCTGTTGCCAGAATACCATAGCGTCCATCGTCCTCGTACCTCTTAACAACTTTAGCAACCTCGGCAGGAGTGTTTGCCTTTTGTAAATCTTCATAAAAATCTTTAAGGATAGTACTTTTTAAAAAATCTCCTTGGCAAGTTTTATATCTATCCTTAAAATTACGGCTCAAACTTGAAGTACTCGCTAAGGTATCAACTTTCCTATTTTCCTGATTGGATGTTACAAAGCGATCGTACTTACTTTTTATTGTATCATTTTCCATTTGTCTAATTTGCGCAATAGGCATTGTAAGATAAGCTTTCTGCCCAGGCCCAGCCACCTGTACTTCTATGTTAGCCATATATTTTTTATTTGCATTTTGAAATTCAAACAAATGGTTGCTGTTTTGAAATTCAATTTTGACCTTATCACCTTGTATTAGCGGAGGTCTTGTAACTCCAGAAGCATGATGAAGAATAAATTGTTGAATAAATTGAGCATCTGTCGAATGCGACTGCGGCTTCGAATGCGACTGCGGCTTCGGATGCGACTGCGGCTTCGGATGCGACTGCGGCTTCGGATGCGACTGCGGCTTCGGATGCGACTGCGGCTTCGGATGTAAATGCATCTGTTGAGAAGAATGTTTTTTAGAAGTAGGGGGTTGCCCTATTGGAACATCGTTCTCGACGGAAGTCACAAAGGTCTTAGCTGTAGGATCGTCATCCGTCATAGACTTAGGTAAAGGTGGATTATGCTCTGGAATAAAACCCTCAAGATTTGCATATTTCGAGTTAGGTTTTGGTCCATTTTGATTCGCAAAGGCATTGAACCATAGGGCTTTGACAGCCGGAGAATAGGAGGGATCTCGATTAAAAGTACTTTGAAACTTTTCTCTTAAGGATGATTTATTTGGATGATTATCAAGACTTCCCATTTGTTGAAATAATAAATTCCAAGCCGTATCTTTATCTATGAATGTTACGTCCCACTGGGGAGTTTGAGGAAGAATTAACTGTTTGGGGATGCCTCCTCCCTTCTCATAGGCGTTGCAAAGTGCAATAAGTGAATTCTTAAGTTGAGTGGATTCGCCATCAAAAGCCCCAGCAGCTATGAGTTGTCTGGTGCTTCTAATGAATTCAGCTTTGTCTATAGCTGCTTCTGGTATAGGCATACGTGCAAAGAGTTGATCCCTTTGCTCAGACATTTGCGCTTGGACACGGGTTAATGTACTACCTCTATGACCTGTTGCATTTCCA
This sequence comes from Legionella sp. 39-23, assembly GCF_001897665.1. Taxonomy (NCBI): domain Bacteria; kingdom Pseudomonadati; phylum Pseudomonadota; class Gammaproteobacteria; order Legionellales; family Legionellaceae; genus Legionella; species Legionella sp. 39-23. Next base: position 13,910 of record NZ_MKTO01000015.1, read on the forward strand.
TTAATATCAATCGTTATGGCGCAATATTCCCCTCTATCATTTTCTCCCTCAATTCTATGGCTACCATCCTTAAGAAGTACAATTCGATTCACATAATTATTATCCGATTTAGGTTCTAATGGAAAAGCTTGGGCATTTTCAATAAAATCAGATATTATTTTCTGCCCCCCCTCTCATTTAAATGAGTATCCAAAAATCTCTTGTCCAGGTAATTCAATAATGCTGGAATCGCTTGTTGTGGATTCGAACTGTTAATTTTTATACTCGTCATTCCAGTCATTTCGAGTTTATAAGGTCTGCTATAAGCGATACTTTCTAAGGCACGGATCAGTTCGGGTAAAATTTGACGATCACTACGCATACCACCGTCGATATCATCCTGCATGCTCAAAAAATCTTGTTGATATCTAGCTAATAATATTTTTGCTCTTGCTGCGCTAATCATTTTGATCACACTTTTATATGCTATTAAATTTAGTATATCAGAAAATCAATATGTGTTATGGATGAACAAAAAAAGCTGTATTTATTTTCAATGTGAATTGAGTTTAATCATGTGTTTAATAAATATTAAGTTACCTCAGGTTGTCGGGTCGAGGCCCGACCTACACTAATGGCAGAGTGCCCCTTTAATGTCTTATTCCCAATATCATGGTTATGACAAACCATACGACAGGATAAAATCCTAAAAGAATAAATAAAGGGATACATAAAATTAAAAACTGTTTTGAGAGAGTCCATGTTTTATAGCGTCTAAAAAAAAGAACAAGAGTGCTTATGACAATAAGTGGATATATAAAACTATAAAAACCAAAGTAGAACGTAGCCCAATCTATAGAGGGAAATGGGGGGCCATTAATAAAAACTTTAGAGCAAGCTATTTTTTTGATTTTTAATATGCTTTTACAGGTGATACAAAGCCTTGTGGTTTTAGTGCCCAAAGCGAGCAATTGAGTTTTTGGAGAATGTTTTCGGCGGTATTACCGATAATAAAACCAGATATTCCAGTTCGTGCTACTGTCCCCATCACCAATATATTGATTTTATTCTCATTAATGCAGGCAGGAATAAGTTCTTCAGGGCGGCCTTTCAGATGATAGATGGAGGGTTGATCTTTGATGCTTGCCTCATGAATCAGCGCAGATAGAGCACCATAATGGGCGCGACTCTCGCGCATGACCATTTCATCGAGTTCTGCTGGAGAAATATCAACCAGCATACTGCGGCGCAGATAATCTTCCAAAACAAAATCCCAGCAGGAGATAACACTTAAATTGCCCTGGTAATGTACTGAAAGCGCATGAGATAACTTTAAAAGGCTAAGTGCCAGATCATGGCCAGAAGATTCTTCATCTTTGGGATCGATAGCAACGGCTATATTGACCGTTTCGTTACGATTTGTGGGGCGATAAAGAAATAAGGTGCATGGGCATTTGCGTAATAAGGCCATATCTAAAGCTTTAAATCCTTTGCTACTGTCACTATTTTCCGCCATTTTAACGATGAGATCATACGAATGATGAAGCACGTGCTGAATAATACGAATATCTGGTGTAGTACCCCATTCTATTTCTAACTTTATGTCTGGTTTTTTATTAGGAAGGGACAAGGATGCTTTAGCTGATTTAATCGTTTGCTGCATCTTTTCTATTAGAAATGTCTCATACGAGTTTTTATATTCATCAAGATTATTAGGAAAAGGCGGACATATTATCAGAATGTCTAGAGTGGCTTTATTATCAACTGCTAACTGTATGGCATGTTGTAAGGCTTCCGTTTCTTCACCTATTCCATTACTCACAAATAGAATATTATGGAATTGTTTCATTCTCTTTCCTCCGTGAGTATTAATTGACCGCTAATGTAAAGCCCTTCTTTAATAACTAATTTTAGACTATTTTTCTTAAATGATGCGTGATAACGTTTTAGATTGAGTAAGGACTATATTTATACTTTTAAGAATTGAGATGCTTGGTTAAATATTGAGTAAAAAATAAAAAAGGACTATTTGAATTGCATCATTCGCTTCCCCTAATTACTACCATCGCCATGGGATTTGCTTTGGCATTAATCCTAGGCTTGATTGCTGTACGCCTTAAGATTCCCCCATTAGTGGGGTATTTATTAGCGGGTGTCGTTGTTGGACCATATACCCCTGGCTTGATGGGGGATATCAGTATCGCCCAAGAGCTCGCAGAAATAGGAGTGATGCTGCTGATGTTTGGCGTAGGCTTACATTTTTCATTGTCCGATTTGATGCGAGTGCGCAATATTGCTATCCCTGGCGCAATAGTGCAAATTGCTGTCGCAACCCTACTTGGAAGTTGTATTGCAATTCTGTGGGGCTGGAATTATAGCAGTGCTCTAATTTTTGGGCTTTCTTTATCCGTAGCCAGTACCGTTGTTTTATTGAAAGCACTTGAAGAGCGAGGCGCTCTGGAGTCGATTAATGGCCATATTGCTATAGGCTGGCTTTTGGTCGAAGACTTGGCGATGGTTATTGTACTGGTGTTGTTACCACCGTTATCACACTGGCAGGATGATAGCGCCTCGATAGGTGTTCATAGCCAGCCTCTGTGGCTTGTTTTTAGTCTAACACTTCTTAAGGTATCCGCGTTCATTGCGTTCATGCTCTTGGTAGGGCGACGATATTTCCCGAAGCTACTCTGGATTGTTGCGCGAACAGGCTCACGTGAATTGTTTACTTTATGTGTTATTGCTGCAGCAATTAGCATTGCCTATGTGGCTTCTAAATTGTTTGGCGTTTCATTTGCCTTAGGCGCCTTTTTTGCCGGCATGATTATGCGAGAGTCTTCATTCAGTCATCGTGCTGCTGAGGAATCTTTGCCGCTTAGAGACGCGTTTGCGGTGTTGTTTTTTGTTTCCGTTGGCATGTTGTTTAATCCCTACGTGTTGGTTGAGCAACCCTTACAAATTTTAATTGTGGTGGGGATTATCGTTATCGGAAAGTCAATTGCGGCGTTTATCTTAGTTCTTGCTTTTCGCTATCCATTACAATCCGCATTAGTCGTGTCAGCAAGCTTGTCTCAAATTGGTGAGTTTTCATTCATACTTGCGGATCTGGGGGTACGTTTAGACATACTGCCTGCAGAGGGACAAAGTTTTATTCTTGCTGGGGCACTGATATCCATTGCGATTAACCCGCTCATATTTAAATTAGTAAATCCTCTGCATACTTGGATAAAGTCTTACCCGCGATTACTCCGTTTTTTTGAACGTGATCACGATACTTTGGCTGAATTACCGATGTCCACAAAAGACGAATATCTTGCCGGGCAAGTGGTTATCGTCGGCTATGGCCGTGTTGGGAAGCGCGTTGCCCATCTACTCTCCGAAAAAAACATTCCTTATGTTGTCGTTGAGGAAAATAGAGAGTTAATCGCAAGTCTGCGGGCTGCAGGCCTTCCTGCGGTTTACGGCGATGCATCCAAGCCTTCCGTGCTGATTCAAAGCCATATTGCCCATGCCAGTATGCTCATGATTGTCATAGCCGATACGGTCCACCTAAGGACTATGATGCAATATGCTTATAAACTGAATCCAGAAATAGAAATTGTTGTCCGTACGCATGATGAAGAGGAAGCTGCGTTATTAGAGAAAGAGATTCCTGGCAAAGTATTCTTTGCCGAGGGAGAAATCGCCAAAAATATGGGAGAATACGCCTTAAGTCGGTATGGAAAATCATGAGTTATATTGATGCAATTAGCCTTTGGAGGACAGCTTAGGCGAAACAGCAAGCATGTCCACAGTACTAACCTTTGGCAACACTACCCATAAGTAAGTAATGCAACAGTAACCACCAGTAATTTTTTTCTCATAGTTAGAGCCATCACGTTCGTATTCTATGCCAACAGTTGCCAGCGGCTTAGACTCTAAAAATGATGCAACAGAAATTTTTACAAGGACTGCAATTGGTTCTCACAATATGCGAATGGCTAATTTTGACAGGAGGTCTTTAGTGATTAAAAAAGTGAAGTCTGTGGCGATTACTTTTGCTATGTGTGCCGTCTTTTTTACTGGGGCGAGGGCACAAGACCCTGCTGTTACCATTTTTGAAAATGTGCGCATCTTTGATGGGAAAACCCCCACACTTTCTGGAGCATCGTATGTTCTCGTTCGCCATAACATCATTGAGCGGATTACAAATACTCCCATTCCTGTAAGCAATCAAGCCGATACTCGCGTCATTGCTGGGGGCGGAAGAGTGTTGATGCCTGGTCTCAGCGACATGCATTGGCATGCGATGCTTGTTCGTCCTACTCCCAATCAGATAATATCGAACGACATTGGATACACAACACTGCTAGCAGGTGCAGAAGCCACTGCCACGCTGATGCGTGGATTCACAACGGTCAGGGATATGGGCGGTCCGGTGTTCGCACTCAAGCGTGCTATTGACGAAAATATTATCTCTGGCCCGCGTATTTATCCATCGGGCGCGATTATCACCGTAACGGGTGGTCATGGAGATTTCCGTGAACTCTGGGAGTTGCCACGAACGCCTAAGGCCATGAGTCGTGTAGAACATCTTGGTGGAAGTGTCATTGCGAACAGTCCAGATGAAGTTCGAAAACGCACGCGCGAACAACTCATGCAAGGTGCGTCCCAGATCAAACTGACTGCGGGTGGCGGCGTGGCCTCACCACTTACTCCTCTTGACATCACCACCTTTACTGAAGCTGAATTACAAGCAGCTGTTGAAGCAGCTGCAGGTTGGGGAGCCTATGTGGCCACTCACGCTTATACGCCGAATGCTATTCAACGTTCTATTATGGCAGGCGCCAAAGTGATTGAGCATGGTCATCTTATGGATGAAGCAACAGCAAAACTCATGGCTCAAAAAAACATCTGGTTGAGTACACAACCGTTTGTAGATCTTGGTGGTGCAGCCATGCTTTCACCTACACAACAAGAGCAGATGCGGCGACTCATCCAGGGGACTAATTCCATGTACGAGTATGTGAAGCGGTTCAAGATTAAAACCGGTTTTGGGACAGATATTCTCTTCTCAAAAGCATTGGCAGAGCACCAGGGCCAGGGTATTGTCGATCTCACGCGATGGTTTACGCCTGCAGAAGCACTGATTATGGCGACTTCTGCCAATGGAGAATTGCTGGCGCTTTCTGGAGCACGCAATCCCTATCCAGGAAAACTGGGCGTTGTCGAAGAGGGGGCATTGGCAGATCTGCTCCTCGTTGATGGCGATCCGTTGCAAGATATAAGCATTGTCGCAGACCCTGCGAACAAGTTTCTCGTTATTATGAAGGATGGAGTCATCTACAAGGATATGACACCTAAAGTTTAATTTGCCAAATCGTCAAATTAAACTTTAGGATTATTTTCTACAAGATCTTAAGAAAACGGTAAGCATTTAACTATATAATGTCTTTTCAAATTTTTTTGGATGCGTATTTATGAAAATTAAATCGTCAATTTTTTTAGCTTTAACTTTATTAGCGGCTAATATTTATGCCAATTCAGCTGAAGAGCAAGCCCAATATTGTAATGATGCTGGCGGCACAGTGGAATCTATGACTGCAGAGTTTTTGACCCCTACCGGCTATGTTAAAGGTCAATCTAAAATGTTCTGTAATTTCTTCGTCGATAATGGTTTTATTGCTATTGGGTTAGAAACATTTTCTGCCGATGAGCCAAGTATTGCCGCTACGTTCATGAAAAAAATGCGTCCTATTAAAAATGATTCTCCTTTATGGAAAGGAGCGTTTGCTAATCCTGCTCATAATGTTTGTAAAAATATTGGCGGTGCAGGTATTGGCTTTATTACCAGTGGTGGATTCGCTAATGCTTTAGGTGAGTCGGATATATGCGTATTCGGTGATGGATCTATGGTTAGTGGCTGGTCGTTGATTTATATGGCTAATCATCGTGAAGGCTATGATGCTGTTAAAAATAAAGTCCGTGCTGAACCGATAAATATCCCTGTTCCCTAAACTGAGCAAACGCAGGTCGGGCCTTGGCCCGACACAGCTAATAAATTGTTCCTATTGCATCTTCTTGAGCATGAATTGGTTTATGACTTCAATGTTTGCGCTTGTCCCAGGTCTAATTCTGGGCTTTCTTCTTTAGCAACAGCTTTCTCATTTTTTTCTTTTATAATTTCTAAATTTATTTTAATAATGCCATGACCTACAAATCTAGGCGGAGTACCTTTACTTGCATCAGGGCCAAACTCAGATAAAAAAGTTTGTAAAATCAGTTTTTTCATTTCTCTGCCATGCACGTTATCTAAATCTACTTTCCCCGTTCGGTATCCTTCCTGAATAATTTCTCTGGCTCGTGCTAATTGATACTCACTTTTTGCTTCAGCAGTTAAGTGTTTTAATCCATCTCCTGCTAACCTTAAAGGGGATTCATGGTGATTTTCAGAAAATTTAAGTGCGGATTTAATGATTTGCTTTTTACTGGCATCATCAGCAAATATATTAATGTTGATGCTTTTGTTATGAGATTTTAAAATGTTTTCTATATAGAGATCGGCTGCCGCTTCATTTTTAATTTTAATTTTAGGTGGTTCTGCTGGAACAGGCGGTGTGGTATCTACCGGGGTATTATTTGATGCCCTTAATATTGTTTTATATCGCTCTAAATCCGTAATATGTTCTTCACGTAAACGTTGTGGATTAGGAATATCACGTTCAGGCATATTATTAAAATCACTGGCTAACTCACGCAATGGTCGAGTCGGTGTTGCTGCAGCACGCTGTAAAAACCACATACTCCAATCACCACAGTAGCCATCGCCTTTACTCAGATCTTGGAATTGTTTCGTGACGACATGATCCTGTTTCTTAGGAAATTTTTCTCTCACTGCATCAATGAATAATTGAGCCTCTCGTGTGTAGCCGTCATTACTTGTTCCAAGAGAGTTAAAAAATAAGGCATCAGATTTTCCTTCAGAATCAATATCAATTACAAGCGCTGTAATATGATTTCGTTGTAAAGCCAGTGGGATATGAATTCTGGCAGGTGGCGTCACGTGTCTTATATAGTCTTTAAAATGCTCTAGACTTGGCTGTCCATGAGGATCATAGCAGGCGGTAAACTTAGGAGGCACACCGGTACTTTTTGCAGTAACTGCTTTTGCAAGTATACCGATGGTCTGGGGGCCATGTCCTCTTGCTGGATCTTGAAGTTGAGTTATCGCGTCATTTATGAATGGGATCATAATTTTTTTTAATGAATGTTTTATAAATGTTAGGCCACAAAGAGGTCTGTTTCAATTCATAATGAGTAAATTTAGTGCAAAATAAAAAATTCGGAGGCTGAGAAAGAATGACTAGTACTTGGTATTCGAAGTTAGAGGCGGATACTGCTTTGAATTTCTCGGTCAATTGTTTTGTTTGTGAGGATTTCTGGAGCGAGGCCCGACCGACGCTTGCTTAGTTTTAACCAAGCTAAGGGATGATTGCGCCAGCTGCTTGCGATAAAGGGAACGATTGAGTAGAAAAATAACGCTTAGGAGCCTGGAAATTAGAAATATGGAAATGGTGAAGGTCCAGTGATTAGAGATTAAAATTTAAGGATAATAGACAAGCACTGAGTACCAGATGCATCAAATGTCCGTTGGAATAACTATTTGCAGCATAGGGTAAATTCTTGAAGTGATTTAAGATTATTTTTTTATTTAAAAAGGGAAGCTTATCCAGCAAGCCACTAGAAAAAACATCATCTAAAAGATGGTAGAGCGCTGTTTTATTTCCATCGAGAATGAAAGAAGGTGCCGCAAAAGGAAACTTACGTCGAGAAACAATTTTTGAGGGTAATCTATGCCGCATAGCCTCCTTCAAAATGAATTTCTCGCCAGTGATATGAGCTTTTATATTATCTGGTAACTTGGTCGCGAATTTAACTAAATCATTATCTAAAAAAGGTAATCTGGCCTCTATTGAATGGGCCATTTCTACTCTATCACCTAAAGCAGACAATATTACCTCTGAAAAACCAGACTTTGCCCAGAGGTACAAAGAACTATTTCCTGGACTGATTTGATCATCGCAGTTTAAGGTATTTAAAAGCTCAAATTGTGGATCTTGCTGCAAATTAAAAACAGAGTGCAGTAACAATATCCATGATAATGAATTTGTAAATAAAGCTGGTTGATAGTGTAATCTCTTCGTTACCTGATAATGATTTGTTATTAAAAATTGGAGCGCTCTAAGTTTTTGATTCAAAGGCTGCTTACGATACAGCAACTTATTTTGAGTTAGATTTTTAAAAAAACCACAAGATTTCGCAATAATGAAATCATTATAATTGCCACGATAGCCTCCCAATATTTCATCTGCTCCCTCACCAGTTAATACCACTTTATAATTGCTCTGTTGCACCTTAGAGCTTAAAAGATATTTCGCTATAGAATTTGGGTTAGTTATAAGCGATTCTGTATGCAAAATGGTATTTGAGTAATTTTTAGCCATCTCCTGCGTGGTTATTGGAATAGAATGAAAAGTGATGTGAAGATTTTTGGCCACCAAGTGTGCATAATCATATTCATTTAAATACGTTGACTCATTAAATGAAACATGGAAAGCGTCTACCTTTCCGGGGTAATTTTCCGTCATTACAGATAATATTGAAGAAGAATCAAGACCACCACTCAAATAGCAGGCTATAGGGACATCGGATCTGAGCCGACGGGTGATTGCTTGCTGGAATAAACGTTCAAACTCTTCTATAAAATCAAATGGATTGTAGGAACTAACTACTGAGTTTTTAGAGGGAAAGGACCATTCCCAATATTGATGTGTGGTTTGATTTTGATTTTTTATGTCTATCAGAAGGCAATGCCCTGGTTTTACTTGTTTGATACCCTCAAAACAGGTTTCTTCTTGTAAAGCAAAGCCACTGAATATTTGGAACACGGCATTTGTATTCCATTGACTGCTAATACCTAAAGCCAATAATGCTTTTATTTCTGAAGCAAAGCACCAACTTCCGGCTTGCTGTGTGTAAAATAAAGGTTTTACACCAAATCTATCACGAGCAGCTATAATTAATTTATTTTTTTCATCAAAAAGAATAAACGCGAACTCGCCATTTAAATAATTAAAAAAGTTCAAACCAAAACAGTGATATAGGGACAATATTATTTCACTATCACTGTTGGTAAAAAATTGATAACCCTTTTTTATCAACATAGAGCGAATGATTTCAAAATCATAGAATTCCCCATTCACTATGGCATGCAATTGAAGATCTTTATTGTGCAGGGGTTGAGTACCATGCTCTAAATCCATAATGCTTAAGCGAGCATGACCAAGTCCAACATGATCATTAGGGGCAATCCAGATGTTTTGTGCATCCGGTCCTCTATGCTTTAAAAGCTGCGTTGCTAATAAAAGTTTTTCTTGAGATATGGGGGTCTTTTCGTTATATATAGCTACCAATCCGCACATGATCTTCTCTTCGTTTTTTATGTACTTTTTATTTAAGTGTATGCTATTCCCAATTTAAATTGAAAATATATCACTTAGAGAGCTTCTATTAGTTCCAGGCGGCAAGCAGCAAGGCCATGCTTGCTGATGCCTTATAAGTGAATAAGAATCCGCCAATAAGATTAATTATGCTATCGTATGTGCTATTTTAGGTTGGTGATGATGTATAGAAAATTATACGCAGATAATGAGGATCTTTATTCAAATGCCATGTAACGTTGTAGCAATATAAGGTACAACAGCGTTCACAAGACAAACGCGTGCTTATAAGAAACACGCGTTTTACTTACTCTAAACCACACCGTTAGGTGAGAAAAAAACTCATTGCTCTTCATCATAGATAAATAAATCTTTTATTTTTCCCCAAAAGTTTTGGCCGAGAATGAATAGGCTAATAAAAAACAATAGATCTAAAAATAAAATATAAAAATATAAATTCTTTTGCATGGAGATTGGCAAAAAATAACTGATATAGGGCAACAGGAAACCCAGTACTAAAGATATTGAAAAAAATGTGATCCCAATTCGAAATCGTAGTCGACTATTAACGGTTGGAACTGAATTTTTTAACCAAAAAAGGATGCGTGATTTAAGATAGCTATAGCCTTCAGTACCTAAAATAATCACAGCAAGCAACATACCAAATTCAGGGATGCCAAAAATTAACAGGCCGGAAATAACCGTTTTCATAGAAGAGGATATGTTTAATTCCATGATTAGAGGTACTGAAAAGGGTACTAAAAATGAAATCATTAAAATGATAAAGCCCAAAAATAACTTTGTTTTCGAGATGGTACTGCCAGCCTTCGTTCCTTCTTTCATTATGACCTCATTTCTCAACAAATAATTCTTTACTTGTATATAGGTTAGCACTTTTTTTAATTGGAATAACAAGCCTTTGTTGCTGCGTTCTAATCTCATGTCTCATTTCATATTCTTTTGACTAGGTTGTCTATCAATCCAAGGCAAGATCAATCTATACTAGTTAAAAATGGATTCTAAATTTTAACTATTTTTAACAAACTTAAACGTTCCTCTAATCAATGCAAAAAACGTACATCAATAAAAAGGATGAAGATGATGAATCTAAGGACTAAGTATGTCATTGCTGTCCTGTCCATTTGGCTTGTCCTGTTTGGGGCAAGTTTTTTCATTGCGAAAAAACTCATTGTTACTGATTTTGAACACCTTGAATACAGCGATGCTGTAGAAGCAAGCCAAAGAGTTGCGCGTACGGTTATTTCAGACTCACAGTATATCGATGTGTTGATTGCTGATTTGGCTTATTGGGATGATACCTATAACTACATACAAAAACCTAACAATGAATATATCAACACGAATTATGCTGAGGACTTTTTTAAAGATAAAAATATTAATGAAGTGATTTTTCTGTCAATGGATGGCAATGTCATTTGGTCTCAAGGATATAATTTACAGACAAATAAATTTTATCCAATTGATCCAAGCGTATTGGATTACTTTAAAAAAAATGCATTATCGCTGATTAAATATAAAGAGAAATACAATAATTCAGGTAACAATGCGGTGGGTATATCCGGTTTTTTACAACTGCCTTCGCAGCCCTATCCTGGTTATTATGTTGTTAACTACACGGATGATTCTAATGAAAATAAGGACCCCAATGGATTTATAATTTTTGGAAAAACGCTAACTCCAGAGTTTCTTAAAAAAATAGGCCATAAATTAGATTATACGATTTCTGTGCAGGCACCATCTATTCTTGCAACAACTCCGGAAGGGAAAAAAGAGTTAGCAGAAATGATTGATAGCGGTAGCTCTTATGTTGAACCAATTAACAATCAACGTTTAGCTGTTTATAGCCTACTTAAGGATTTTGAATTTAAACCAATAGGATTATTACGTACTGATTTATCAAGAGATATGCATCAAAGCATACAAAAAGCAGCAGTTAGAAATCAAACCTTGTTGTTTATTGTCTCTATGGTGGGATTATTATTAATTGCAATCTTAATTTACCTATTATTTAGAAAACAAGAACGCATTACTAATTCATTTGAGCGATTTGTTCCTCATGAGTTTCTTGAATTATTAAACAAAAAAAATATTCTTGAAGTGGCGCTTGGGGATAATTTAAAACATACCATTGCTGTATTGTTTTTAGATATTAGAAATTTTACAACAATATCTGAAAGCTTAACCCCACAAGGAAATTTTGATTTTGTGAACTCGGTGCTTAAGCAGTTGTCCCCAATAATTGTTGAACATCAAGGATTTATTGATAAATTTGTGGGTGACGCGATCATGGCACTCTTTCCTGGAGAGACGTGTGCCGATGATGCAGTGAATTCAGCAGTAGCCATTTTAAAAAAACTTACTGTATTAAATAAAACCAACTCATGGCTTTTTGCCTCTCAAGAAGTGCATGTAGGCATAGGAATTAACTCAGGTGCATTAATGCTGGGCATTGTTGGGGAGACAAATCGTCTGGAAAGTACGGTGATTGGTGATGTAGTGAATACCGCTGCACGCATAGAGTCCATGACAAAAACATATGAGCAAAATATCCTGATCAGTGAAAGTGTTTACCAAGCGATGAAACGTCCTGAACGACATGAATTTATTGATATAGGCGAGGTCACAATGAAGGGCAAACTAATGCCCGTAAAACTGTATGGTGTGCATGAAAAAGAATCATAATATGACGTGTGCTAAGTACGCCGAAAATTTTAGAGGGTTTAAAGCCATTATGTAGTGGAGTACCTGTTTTATGCCAACGCCTGCCAGTAAGTTAGAGTCTAAAGATGATTCTAAAAAAGTACTACAAAATAAGCCCATTTCTGGGGATACATGTTTCTGTGACCAGATTTACAAGTTGGCAAAAAATCCTAATAGAAATGAAGCCAAAATAGCGATTAATGAAATACTTCTTTTGGCTGCTATTGATGTACATCATGTCACAATGAATGATACAGCTGTGAGTAAATTAGCAGCTGAAGGTGATGTAGAGGCCGTTAATTTTTTAAGAAAAGAATTCAATGCTTCATTGTTGTGGATGGCATAAGGTTATGCTTGCGGTGGACATGTGGCGGAAGCAAATAAAGTCTTAGCGTTAGTGCGGAATTCTGCTGACCGATTCTTATTGTTGCAGCAAATGGCAGTTGGCTATGCTCGCGGCGGGCATGTGACGGCAGCAAATAACGTCTTAGTGTTAGCGCAGAATGCTGCTGAGCGACTTACATTGTCAAAAACAATTGCTGCTAATTTGTCGCAAATTGTGTTTGTTACTGAACGCGATGCATTGCAAACACTGGCAACATTCCATTCGGATTTCCAATACACCATTGCCTCTGAACTAAAAGAATCTGCAGCAAAAATAGACGTAGTCCACTTAGTTCCCAAAGCAACAAAACTAAATACGCTCATGAAGGCCCAGGAACTTAATTTTAATCAAGCTATGGGTTGGCTACAGCCAGAGATGCAAGTATGGCTTTTACAAGGGCCACAACTGATTAAGAATAAAAAATTAGCTGCAGCCATGTTTTTATCGGTATCGACTTATTTAACGTCTAATTCAATACCCGAAATGGTCGATCTTTCCAATAAATTATCTGCCACTACATGCCGTGATCGTTTCTTTAAAAATTTGCAGTCGCATCATCTTATACTTGCAAACGATTTAACTGCTGCTCCCTCAAAAAATGCGCCACTTGCACCAGCTGCTTGAAAATGGGGAAGGACCTGAACCGTCCCCATTTTGCTGATCAGCGGAAGTGTTGACCAATCAATGAAACGACTCGAACGATAGCAAGCCTTGCTCGGGCCTTGGCTGACAATTCCCTAATTAGGATTGTAATCATGTCAATTAGTGAATACACTAATTTCCCCATTTTTTATAAAGGATTATAAGTGTTTTCCAAATTAACAAATACAATTTTATCTCTCTCTATTTTTGGAACATCTGCTTTCGCAGGTACCATGGGCGCCGCACCTAACCCTCAAGGTTTTTTTATTGGCGTAGGTGGAAATTACAACTCATTAAGAATTCAGCAAGATTCATGGGGTCTAGGAATTTCGAGTTTATATATTGATGGCGTGTACAACTCAACTGGGATTGCCCAAGGTAACGCTGCTCCATTTAAAAATAAGAGCCAAAATTTAGCACCGGAAGTTCAGGCTGGGTATTTAAGAAACTATAATGACAGTGTTTATTATGGGATTAAATTTACTTATCAATATCTTGGTGGTATAGCAACTAATCGTGATGTTTACCTTCCTCAAACCGGTGTGCTTACTAGTGCATCAGGTACTACGAGCCCTATGTTTGGATATGCAATTGCTGATTCTGTTGAAACAACCATTAACCATGATATGAATTTATTCGCTTTAATTGGCAAACAATTTGGCAATAAAAGCATATATTTAGGTGGTGGACCTTCATTAATCAGTCTGCAATCGCAAAACTATAATTCCATAGGTTATGCCATTATCAATGGTGAAACTCTTAATGTAACCGGTTTGGTAAATTATGGTTCGCCTACCATGTGGGCATGGGGTGGTGGTGCTCAAATTGGAGCGTCCTATTTTATTACCCCTTCATGGTTTATCGATGCGTCTTATACTTTTTCAGCTTTAGGAGGCCGTGTAAGTCGACATGAACAGTCATTTACTAATACATCGACAATGAATGGTGATAACCTCTTAACAACAGGAATACTGGCAACAAAAGATACTTTTAAAACGACATTGTTGCAATCTGTAAATGTTTCCATTAATAGAATGTTTGATCTTTAAGGGATGCGATAGGAAATTTGCAGCAGCGCTTCTATTAGACCCGGTTGCAAGCCAACCGGGTCACGCGTGTTCAAGGCATTTCAACTCTTGTGTTACCATTAGAGATGCCTGATCATTCAATAATGGAAGTGCTATGCATGTTGTTTTTTTGTTTTTATTCTTCGTATATACAGTTGCTTTTGCTTCTTTACCTAATATTCCTGATAATTCACATGATAGAATTGTATCTTTACCGGGCTTTGGTACGCTTAAGAATATAGAGTATGCAGGCTATCTTCCTCTTGCGACTTCTGCTTGTTCAAAACTAAAATGTAATGCTGCACCAGGTAATTTATTCTATTGGTATGTTGAAAATAGAGCCCATAATGCTGATGCACCGCTGGTATTATGGCTAAATGGCGGTCCTGGAGCAGCGTCACTGTATGGTTTTTTTATGGAAAATGGTCCTTATGCCATTAACAAAGATGGCACGTTATCAGAGCGTCATTATTCTTGGAGCCAAAAAGCCAATTATTTAGTCATTGATCAACCTGCTGGCGTTGGTTTTTCTTATGGGGAGCCTCATACGTTTTCAAATGAGTCAGAAGCAATCGATCAATTATATGTTGCACTTAAGACTTTTTTTGAGCAGCATCCTGAGCTTGAATCGAAACCATTTTATTTGGCCGGTGAATCCTATGCTGGAAAATATTTGCCTCAATTAGCCATGCGAATTATTTCTGAAACAGGGACGACCCCCAAAATTAATTTAAAAGGACTGTTAATTGGGGATGCCTGGGTTAATCCTCGTCTGCAACAACGTGCTAATGCTGATTTTGCTTATTCACATGGTCTTATTGACCGTCAAGTTCGAGACCAAGTATTAAAATTATATGATTTATGTACAAAAGAAATAGAAAAAACCATGCCATCAAGTCGCAAAGCAAACCAGGTTTGTATGAAAATGCAGGAATTAATTGAGAAAGAAAGTGGTGGACTTAATCTGGCTAATATTGCCAAAGGTGCAGAACCTGATGATACGCTAATGATTCATTATTTAAATAAACCTGAAGTTCGTCATGCTTTGCATATCGATAAGCGTGTTCAACAATTTAATACTTTTAGTAAACAAGTAGCAGATCAGCTTGAAATTGGCGAACAGGATTCTGTTGCCGATTTATATCCTAAAATCCTTGCCAAGGGCATTCGGGTATTGATTTATAATGGTCTAGAAGATGGAAAGGACTCAAACTTTATAAGTACTGAATTATGGCTTTCTGCACTCAAATGGCCATTCAAAAATGAATTTGCTCATGCAGCGACCTGTGTATGGCATACAGATGGCAAAGTGGCTGGTTATGCTAAAACCGCAGGCGGCTTAACCCAGGTTAAGGTGCGTAATGCAGGGCATCTTGCGCCTATTGATCAACCGGCGAGATTATTTGGCTTATTTAATCATTTCATCAGTAATAAACCCTTGTGTTAAATCTTGATTGAATCGAACTGTAGCCTGGTTGCGTAGGTTACACATCCACTTGTCTGCCAATTTCTACGACTGAATCGGGGGTCATTTGAAAGTATTCACTTTCATGTAATGCATTACGCTGCATGAAGGCGTAGAGCTTACCTATCCAGGTAGGCAATCTATGTTTTCCCTTCTCACGTGAGATAATTCTTGCGTGGCCGACATAGTAGGTCATGTCATCGAGAGCAAGAGCTTTTTTACTAATGACTTGTCTAATCACTCTAGGTACATTCGGACGCTCCATAAATCCATAGGAGGCAACCGCTCGCCAGACGTTAGGATAAATTTCCTTTAAGGTGATTCGCTCGCTGCTTTTTACCCAAGGAATTGACTTGGTTTCCACCTTTAAAATAAAAACATTTTTCTGCAAAGCACGATTCTGCCTGACATGCCATATCAACGCCGAAGGTGCACCCTCAGATGTGCGGGTGAGAAAAACAGCGGCACCTGGCACTCGGGCAATTTGTTCATCTGCGATATGGGTCATAAAGGTATTGATGGGAACTACCACCTCACTAAGCCGTTTTGCAACGGCTTTTGTTCCGGTATGCCAAATAAGCATAATCCCATACACAAAAACAGCGAAAATAATCGGCACATAGCCACCTTCCATAAATTTTGACAAATTGGCGCCGAAAAAAGCAGTATCTATGATTAAGAAGGTACCGACAATTATTCCAGTTTTTAGGATACCCCAATTCCATATTTCACGCGAGGCGATAAATAGTAGTGCTGATGTTGCCAGCATCGTTGCCGATACGGCAATACCATAAGCTGCGGCCAGATTATCTGATTTTCTAAATCCTATAATAAGACCAACGGTTGCTATCATAAGCAACCAGTTGGCAACGCCAATATAGATTTGTCCATATCCTTCACAAGAGGTTTGCGTGATACGCAATCTGGGTAGCCATCCTAACTGGATCGCTTGACGCGTCATGGAAAATGTACCGCTAATAATTGACTGGCTGGCGATAATTGTTGCAATGGTTGCTAATATCACCAGAGGTATCAAGCAGGTGGAAGGGCATAGTCGATAAAATATATTATCTGATAAGGGCACACCTTCGAGCACTAATGCTGCTTGTCCGGCATAGTTAAGGACAAGGCTAGGAAATACAAGCCCCAACCATGCAAAGCGAATGGGCTTTGCACCAAAGTGCCCCATGTCTGCATAGAGGGCTTCCGCTCCAGTGACACACAAAAATACGCCTCCGAGTACCAGAAATCCTTTGATGCCATGGGAAAATAGAAAATGAAGCCCATAATATGGATTAAGTGCTTTCAGCACTGAGGGATGCTGAATAATACCCCATAATCCTAAAACACTCAGCGTGATAAACCATAGCCCCATTACTGGCCCAAAAATCTTCCCAATCTTAGCGGTTCCTTTGAACTGAATGGCAAACAGCGCAATGAGAATGGTAACCGATAAGGGTAAAACATAGGGAGAAAGGGAGGGGGTAATGATATTTAAACCTTCTAGTGCAGAGAGGACTGAGATTGCCGGAGTAATGGCACCATCACCGTATATCAGTGCGGCCCCAAACAATCCCATAGCAACGATAATAGGCCTAGTATGAAGCTTGATACCCAGTAAAGACATTAAAGCTAAAATGCCTCCTTCTCCATCGTTATCAATACCCATGGCAAAATAAACATATTTAATTGTGGTGATAATGATAAGGGTCCATACAATCAATGACAGCGAGCCTAGTATTGCATTGGTGTTGAGATGACCATCAATGAGTGTTAATACTGTTTTGAAGGTATAAAGTGGGCTTGTGCCAATATCGCCAAAAACGATACCCAAAGCTGAAAAGCTCAGTAAGGCTAAACTGGAGTTTGGAACTGAATTTTTCATCATTTATAATTTATCCAAATATTGGGTTAAATTACCGTTCTAAGGCAAAAACGAATTTGATTTTAAAGTAGGTATCAATTTAATAAAAAAATTATATTAAAATCAGTGTGGTTTTAATATAGCGTTTTAATGACAACATCAAAAATAGCCAACGGCCGTTGAAAATATTTAGATACTGCCTTAAAAATAAGCGCGTTTTTAAAGACAGTATCTATAGTGTATATTTTTTGAGTCACCTGAATCATGATTTAGTATGGCTGGTCCCATCGACACAAGTGCAAGTACCACTTTTAGTGGTAATATCAATGATACAAGACTTCATGCCCTGATGTGCTTGACAAAAACGACCACATTTTCCTTGTTGGGTGGTATGACACATCTTTGTTTGATCTGCTACAGCTAAAATAGGACTAAAGTACAGGGTAAAGCTAAGCACAGCAATTAACGGTTTAATAAACATTTTTTCCTCCTGAATCAATATTAATCATCATTATTATAGTGGATTAATCATTTTAAGGGATATCTGATATTACAAATGCATTCTCTAATACGGCTGGTTGAATCGTCAAGAAAGCACCACCAGACGGGGGACGTTTGATATGGCCGTACGTGTAGAACATGATGGGAAAGGCACTGCCCACTTACTTAGGCTTAAAGAGAGAACTTAAAATAGCTGTATTCGACTCCTGTGGCATTGCTTCCATACGGGGTGTCACCAAAAGGAGTGAGAGCTGCGAGACAGCAGATGTTTACAATAGGCAATTTCTTGTCAAAGTTGAACTTGGATGCAAGGTTGGCACTTCAATCAATTTGAATCGACTTTGATCAGCAAGAGCCTGTTGCTCCCAATAATTGAGAAAATTTATAAGCGATTTATATTGTGTAGAATCTGTATCTCGTACGTTTTGGTAATCTCTTTGGCAAGAATATCTGCATAACGTTCTGAGACATCGGTGAAGCCATCGAGGCATGCAATGGCGGGATCATTGAGAAAATGCCGTACTACAAGTATCGCGGATTCAGACAGTTGGGAGGCAATTCGTTCAAGGTAGTTCCTTGCCATTGCCTGTGGAAAATAAGAGGGAGCATTTGAGAAAGAAATAAATCCATTTTTGGTTTTACTCTTTTCTATAACGGAAATAATATCGTCTTGAACATAACTGATCTGAGTTGTTAACAGCGCCTCTTTTGCTTTCTGAAACAGGAGTGGATCACATTCTGCTGGAAGTGCTTCGGGAAATATAATTTTTCCATAAAAAATCAATTGTAGGATGTAATTTTCTCTAGCCAAGGTATTGAAAAACATCTCGTCAAAAATCTTTTTATAAAGCTGATAAAAACTGATGTTTGGGTCGACTTGCGGGAATATATTGGGTTTTACTTTCCAGGTGATTCGCATCAACACAGCATAAATTCGCAAAAAGCAGTGCCACGCTTTTTGGGGAAATTGCTGAGCATAATAAGCTTTTTGTTCTTCCAACGTGACACAATCAAAAATTTTTAAGCCCTTTTTTCCTACGAATTTCTGGATAAATAGGCTAAATTTGCGCACGCTTTGTTCCCACTTTCCAGAATAAAGAAGTGGTTTCCAGGACGTGTTGCTAAATAAATTTAAAAAAAAGTCCTTAGCGGCGGGACTCAAAGTCACTAATTTCTTAAAAAGAGCTTCCCTATTTTGCGCAGAATCGCTGGCACTGGGGTAACCAAAAAATTGAATGAATTCGTCGCGGCTCAAGTGTCGTACACTTTCTACTCTTAATTCAGTCAGGTACAGCTGTTCTACAGAAAGATCGACACAAACAAGTTCTTTAGGCGACTTGGTCAGTAGCGGCACAATTCTGCTGCCACTGCCTGCAATCGCGATGACTCGCTCTGTATTATCAGGAAGAAGCTCTGCTTCAACGAGCGAATCCTCATTAGTTAATGTGTATACCAACCCGTTAAAATGTGCTTGTCCCATAATTTATATTTCCGCTTCGCTTAAAGATCGCTAGTCAATATCCAATCCCAGTTGTGTAGTTTTTTCCCATGATTCAGTAAGGTGATCGTAGACGAAGGTACAAGCTGCATCTGTTCCAGTTCTGCGACTAGAGGATCTGTTGATACAGCACAAAACATGTGGATATGATCCTCTTGAGGCTCACGTTCATGTCCAGTTGTTTCTCCAAGATCGCCAAACTGAGCATGCAAAACCGGAATTCTACTTTGATCGTGCGTCAGAATCAGATCTTTGATTCCTTCCAGTGATAGAAATCGTACTGCTCCTCGATGCTGCTCTAAAAGGGGCTGAGCTTTTTGCATGGCAGCGTGATCTAAGGAAAATAGGTTAATCTGAGTATCTGCTCTTACGGGTACCCACTTAAACCGCTGAGAAAGTTTTTTGATTCGATTACCACCTGAAGCAGGGTTCATCGAAATACCAAAACCATTCCAACAGATCAGGAAGTGTCGCAAATAAATTTGGTACGCCATCTTAATGGGTAAGTGCCGACCACGATAATCCGGATGAATTTTCAGATCGCCATAGTACCAAATTTTTTTTAAACCCATATGGGATGGAAGCGTTCTCAAAACCGTTGCAACTACTCCAGCAACCCGATCTTTGTCGACGAGTACGTAATAATAGAGTGTTCCTAGTCGCTCAAAAAAAGCAAAATAGTCTTCACCATGATCAATTTTAAAAAAATGCGCTCCGTAGGGATAAGTCACTTCACGCTCTAAATCGAGGATTTGTTCAAGATAAAGCGTTTTATTTTCGGGAGTTAAACGCACTAATTTCATAGTCAATTAAGCCTCTTGTACTTGCTTTTCCTCTTTCGCAAAGTGATGATTTGCAAAACCTTCCCGAAGCCAACGTCTGCTGCGTGCACGAAAGAGTCCTTCATATAATCCATTAAAAAGTGTGGCTCCCAAACGTAGTCCTTGCGCAATCGCATCGCGTGCTTGAAGATCTGTATTCCAGGCTGTTCGCAGAATGGCAAAGAAGTCTTCTGCGTGTTTAATATCTAATTTTTCATGAAGGTCATAATGAATGAGCTGGCTGGAAGTGATCCATCCCCGTTCGACCACGCTACGTCCGATAAAAAACGAAATATCAGAAAACATTCTTTCGATGATTCCCATTGTACCAACTCCAATCAAATAGTTATCGGAGTTGCATACGCCTTCAAGCGTTGAATTAAAAATTCGCAATTCTGGCCATAAGACACGTGACTGCACCTCTGTAAAAGTACATCCATCTAATCGCTGCAGAAAAGTCAGAAAGGTGAATTTATGAAATCGCTCACTATCTCCTTCACCATGTTCTTCCCATACATTTCTCAAAATTCCAAGTCTTTGTTCGGGGCAAGGAATCTTGGATACCAAGGCAGCCATGGGGCGGGCAAAAAATTCAACAGCAGAATAAAATTGGATTTGTGTTTCGACAAAATCACTTTTATCAAAAGTCCCGTTATGCAGATGTATAAAATAAGGATTATTCAAATAATTGGTTTCGCGGAGAACTTGTTCGATTAACTGATTCATATTTATCCTACTTTTACGGCACAATTGATTTGTGAATAAAATAAACTTCGATCGCTTGCTAGTAATTCAGCGCTTTCCTCGCGTAAAAGCTCAAAATGACCAGAAAAGTATTGCATAAAATCTTTTTGGTTATTGAGCTGGCGTGTCAGCAATCGTGCTCCGGGTTTCATTTCACGATTGAGGCGATTTGCAAGGCTCTCAATTTTGTCCTCATCCATCCAATCAAAAATATTAGAAAGGTTTACCAGATCAAATGAGTGAAAATTTTCGACCTTATCAATCGTATTATTAATAAACTCGAAGCGATATTCTGGTGCTGGAGCCAAGAGGTAATAAGGAAGGCAAATCTCTTGGTCGACATAATGTCCCAAAAAAATATGATGAATGAAATAGTTGCGATACCTGTTTTCTTTTTCTAGCCCGTG
Source organism: Legionella sp. 39-23 (assembly GCF_001897665.1). NCBI lineage: Bacteria > Pseudomonadati > Pseudomonadota > Gammaproteobacteria > Legionellales > Legionellaceae > Legionella > Legionella sp. 39-23. Next base: position 35,480 of record NZ_MKTO01000015.1, read on the forward strand.
CTCGATAACCTTTCTGAAATATTGTGGATAGGAACCTTTGGGCGCATGTTGCACTGCCTCGGGCCCAAACATGGCTTCGAGAAAATTGTGATGAAAAAACAAATCAAAGGCAACCTGCCAATATTTGTGTTCAAACAGCATGCTTCTCACTCGAGAGGCATGATTTAAAGGTTGGGTCAGAAGATCCTTTAATTCTTCGGCATTCAAAATAAACTCAGTAATAAAGTTTCTGAACGAACGGAACAGAGATTCAAAATTTCCACCCTCATTGAGGCCAGACAAAGCATTATTTTCTACATTAAAAGACGCTTTTCTTTCTGTCGCAGACGCTTTTTTTAAGGCGTGCATTTTTTCTTGTATTAATTGAATTTGCGCAGGATTAGGATCGACTAAAGTGAACTTCAGATGAGGAAAGTAAGCTTGTAATGAAAGTGCAGTACAACCTCCTGACGCAATGAGTAAAACCTCCTTTGCATTTGAGGAGAGAATGACTTTTCTCTCAATTTCAGGATCTTCTCTAACTACTGAAAATTGAAGGGGATTACGTTTGACCATACTTGAGCTATAGCCTCCATATTGATCGATTGAGTGACAAATAATTCGCCAGGCTGAGCATTGTATATATCAAGAACACTTCTGTCAATAAACGAATTTTTTTTATAACTCATTGAATTTATGTTAATTTATTTCTGTCATTTCCACACAGACGGGAATCCATCTCTAAATGGTTAGCTGTAGCTCAATCGCTTGATCATATGGAGTATTAATGTCTACACCATAGGTATCTTGTCCAAATTTTCTTAGAGTCTCCCAGGAAGTTGGAAATTTATGGGGATCAAATATGTGGAAGAAACGATATATCATTGAGCCGCGGATTATTTCACCTTTGTCATTGGTTGTTATATCGAAATGAAGTTGCAACGGCGTTTTAAATTGCTCTACTCGTGCTAAAAAGTCTTTTAATGACCCAGCTTCTTTAGTGTAGGTGACGAGGGATTTTTTAAGCGCTTGCCAATTGTCTTGCTGTTGCTCAGTTCTGGCTTTGGTTAAATCAGCCTCGAATTGTATGGGGTCAAAGTGATTTGTTTCCATAGCTGATTTAGCTTCGCCAGATTCAGGTACTACAACTGGTGGCGATTCTTTTTTCAAAGCCACTCGCCCAATTTTTCCTATATCCGGTAAACCAGAATAGGGGATAGGCTTTTCTCCTGATAAAACAAGTTCTAGGTTTCTGAATTGATGAAATGCTTTGTGTAATCTTATTTGTTCTTCTTTGTTTCGATAGGTAATATTTTTTAAAAAGTCATTTTCCTCTTTATACATTTTAAGCAAATAAGTATCATAACCCAAACTATGGTGATTAAAGATTTTATCAACGATTTTTCTGGCATACTCTGCTGCGGTAAGTTCTATGCTAGAGCATACTTGTTTCGTCCTATAAGATGATGCCTCCCTTTCCTCCTTAGTTTGAGTAAATGTAGCTTTAACTTTAGGGTCTGCTCCATTTGCGACTAAGGCTTGAATGATTGCAAGATGCTTATTCATCGATAGAACGGGGTCATCTATTGCTTGCGCCATATTTTCAACATAGAAGTGCAATACAGACATGTTTTGTGCGTATACTTCTCCTATACTATAAGAAGACTCTTTGAAGGGGGCTACAAGAGGATGACCGTTAATCGTTTTATTAAATTCTAAGCCCTTCTCTTTGAGTTTGGGTAAGAGTTTTAGAATATCCAATTGCCACAATCGATTTTCGCTGCGATCAAATAATTGAAAGAGCAAATAATTGGGTTTAATTTGCGCCTGATGATTTAAAGTTTTTGCATCTGCTTTATCTAAAAAGTTAGCAAACAGTTTGGGATACCCGTTCATCATTGCGAGCATCAAGGGCGTATAACCATTAGTGTTGGTCGCATAGTGAGATGCACCATGTTGGAAGAGTAAATCAAGAACAGCCAATATTGCCTCTTCTTTGACATTCTCGATAAAAATTCCAGCTGTGATTGCTTGTATGATTGCGGGTGCGCTATTCGAATCCAATGTTTTGGGGCTGGCTCCCAATCTCAGTAAGTATTCTAATATCTCGAGCGAGTTTTTCTGGCCCTTAAGTACGGCGTGGATCGCTGGACGAAGAATACTCAAGTGCCTAATATCACCTGCTTTTTGGACATTACCAGCCGCATATAATACCTCTTGAACCAAATCCATACGGCCTGCTGCAATTGCTACGTGTATGGGTAATTCATTGACATACTGTTTTTGGGGAATTAAATTGGCTTGTTTAAATTTTTCAAACAACGGTTCATGACTAGTGAGTTTGTTCCAGGTGAATAGAGGGCTTTCTTTATCTGTTGTCAGCCATTCAAATAGTGGTGCCGTTTCTTTGCTAGAAAATCGTTCAAAATAATTCTTTGCGAGAAGATCTGCCGCAGATGGCATATCAGGTTTTGGCTTAAAGAATGGATCTGCACCAAGGCGTATTAGAGATTGAAACGCTGGTAGAGAGGCTGCGTCTATTGTGGCTTCAAGTGGGGTGTGTACAGAATAAGAATGCTCATAGAATAGATCCAGTGTCTTGTATTTTTTTAGGACTTTCCCAGCTCGGCTGGCGATCTCTTTTAATTGCCTCGCTATATCTTTATCTTTTTTATGTTTAATACCTACAATCGCTTGCATTAATTCTTTTCTGGACATGAGTGTTCCTAATCCTTAAGTTAATAAAAAAGTTAGAGATTAATCAGTAGTCTTAACAGGGAAATCAATTTTTTAATATTGATGTACACTTTATCATCAATGGTGGGAAGGCTCAACGACAGTGGATTTATGCCTCACAGCATGTTGTCTGCCCAGAAAAGCTCATGCTTTTGATAAGCAACGCATTTTCGGGCACGCATACGTTTAGGGGAATAGATCGTGGGTTTACTGATTAGCTACCATTCGTAATCTTTATAGCAAGGGTACTTGGAGGGTATTCCGTTTTTTCTCGCATGTCTTGCAGACTTTTAAAGAAATTAAAAGTCCAATTATTATCTTGATAAGACGCAGTGCAGCGTCCAGACGTTGTCCCTGCATCTCGTTCAAGAAATCCTTTGGCGGTATCCGAATCTGCGATATTAACCAGGGCATGAATTGGATTGGATGCATCCTTCTTAACAAGGCAAACGCCTTCATTTAAACCTACATCCTTAAAATCACAATTAACGATATTATATTTTGTGCTGCTGCCCAGTGCACGAACAAGTAATTGAATATCAGCAACTTGGGTGCTTACGCTAATTTCAAAGATCGCTTTTTCCTTATTGTAGGAGATGCTGACATTCTTGCTATTTAATGTTTTATCATGTTCTTGTATTAGCTTTAAAATTGCTTTTTTTTCATTGATGGCATTAGTTTTTTTCCCAGTACATGATAATGAAATGAGATACTTCACGTTCTGTTTTGTTTTGGGTTCTAATTCCGATTTAAAATCGGTCACTGCATCTTGCATCGCAACTACATGCTCTGCTGAAGCCAAACAAGAAACGGGTAATTTTGGCGCTTTTGCAACTCTTGAAATAAGAAAATGATCTTTATCTACCTTTGTTTTCTTTACCATGGAGGCATTGATTTCGACTTTTTTCCCCTCGAAGAGATACGCTGAATAGCCTGATTCTCGGCTTGTACTGGCAGGGGTGGTTGAATGCCTCTTCATAAAGTCATCGATTTTTTTTTGTTCACCCTCGTCTTCTATGAGAGTAATTTTCCTTCTAATTTCTCTGTAGTAGTGCTGTTCACGTTTTTCTAAATCAAGCCTTCTCTTCAAGATTTCATTACTCCAAATTACATGATGAACAATATTTGATCAGTATTGTAATGGAATAAGATTAAGAAATTATTAACAGAAAATTTTTTAAAAGTCCGGATTAGGCGGGGCTGTAATCCGGACATGGTGCCTATAAAAAAGCTTATGGCCTTAAGAATCGCTCTACTGCACCCAAACTATATTGTATTTTTTTTTGTAAACTCTTTTTCTAAAACTGCATCACTTTTGCTTTTTTCACTCTTAAACAGAGAATAATATTTTCTTGCTTTTGTCGAAGAGGTCCAAGCATCTTCTTTATCCTGGCCTAACTGTAAAAAAGCACTTTTAGCTTCTAGATATTTCCCATTTTTTTGTGCCTTTTCTATAACTGCCAATTGTTCGGCTACAGTTTCTGGAATTGCCCTTTCTTTACCACGCACTTTTACTGTATGGGGATTCCATTGAAAACCAACCTGCCAATCGTTAGCAAGCAGATACTGTTTCGCTTTATCCAAAAAGAGTTTGGCTTTATATTCTTCGGATGCTTCAATTGTATTTGTGTAACGAGTTACTTGCTCCAGTAGGGCAGAAATTTGGGGAAGATAATCACCATCAGGCTTTTCTTTTAAATTGAGTGCTCTATTTTGGTATGGAGCAATTTGGGCTAAGTCAGAACATATAGCTTTCACAACAGGCAATGCGTCATAGGTTCTGATGACGTTTAACTTGTCTTTTTTGTTAGGATCCATTTTGACTAGACGTTCTTCAACAAACGCTAAAATAGATTCTAAAGAAGGAGCTATCGAATCCCAGGCATTCTCATTAATACGACGCTTAATCACCTCTTCCAACTGTTGCATAACAAACAGTTCGTATTGCTCCGCTATAAACCCTTTATTAAAAAGATCTATTGCTTGCAGAGTCGGATGAATCGCTTGCAGATAAACATGAGGTTTTTCTGTTATAGATTCTATATAAACTTGTGAGCGGGTTTTATCATGATCTACTTGGAACTGTACTTGTGCTCCCTCTATCTTCAACTGATCGATATGTCCGTCGGCTATTTTTTGAATCATTAAGTTGAGTAGCTTTGCTTCAGAACTTAAGAACGTTGGTGACACGCCGCGTGAAAATTTCGCATCTCTTGCAATAATTTTATCAGCTTGCCCCTGTAGCTTGGTTAACTCCTCTTGAAATTGCAGAAGCGGAGGAGGAGAGGTGATGAGTTCTTTAAGCTTTTGATGCATTGCTTTTAAAGCTTGGTCCGTGCCGCGATAATAGCCTGTCACAAAATCGTCTTGTAATGCTTTGGGTAATTGGGCGAAGCGCTCAATGGCCGCCTCAAAAAATTGCTCCATATAGCGTTTCTGGTCTGCTTCCTCTGAACTTAGCTCGTGTAATTTGGCCAGTATCGTGGACATGCTTACATGCAATACAATGGGAGTATGCCGAAATTCTTGTTTTGCAAAATCAGGAATGGTGTTTAAGTAGGCCTTCAATGTTTTATTGATAGCTTTGGGGCCATACGCTTTAGGGGAATGGGTTTTGTCGTCGTTTAAGTATGCGATGACACCATTATAGGCACCCATCTCATAATTCAAATCAACCATGTAGCGCGATGAGTCTTGCTCGTGCTCATTTAACTTAATTGGTCGATAATTACTGTGTTGACGCGCTTGATCTACAAGATCTCGGTCCGCTTCAAAGAATACGATATCTTCTTCTTTTAAAACAGCACTGAGTTCATACTCTGATTTTTGGACAGCAAGTCTTTCTTGATAAAATGCGTCGATTTGTGAGACATACCTTCTAAAATATTCTCGACCGACATTAATTCTTTGTATCGCTTCAGCTGATTCCTGGAGAACAGTATATTTTTTCTGCAGAACCTCGGGTTTATGAGCATCAAAGATAAGATCTTTTAATATGGTTTGTAATGAAGGTTTAGGGTTTGTAAGCGACTTAGATTGCATGATGATTTTTGCTAATTTAAACAGCTCAGCCCAAATTGCTGCTCTTTCTATAAAATCAGGAATCTTTATGTTCTTTGTTAACTCAGGGTTTTTAAAATCCTTTAAAATGCCCCCTTCAACTGCATGATAATAACTGTCCAGGTCTTTAAACCCATGAGAATGTCTAATGACGTCTAAATTTAAGAGTTTATTTGAAGTTAATCTCAGTGCAACGGATTTTTCTTTTAAAGAAACAATTTCTGATTGTAATTTCCTAATCGTTGCTTCTAATCGTTCCTTTTTTTCCTGATCTGCTTTTTGTGTCAGGTCTACAGGTATTTGGCTTTTGAGGCGTTCAATTTCTTGTTGCAGTGCAGCAACTTTGTTTTGAAAATATTTAACTACGGTTTCTTTTTCTTGGCGTAAAGGAACAGCGTTTAAAAAAGTCAACATATTCGAAATGTCAATCTTTGTTTCTTGCGCTATGATGGTTTTTAATTTGGTGATGAGCGCTTGTTCCTCAGCCAAAAGGGATGGACTATGATTGGTGGTGAGAACTACTTCTATATGATGTGCATTAGCATATTGTAGAACATGGATTAGTTCTCTTACTCGTTTTTGCTCGTTGATGCTCAAATCAGTGAGTACATCATCTATGTCAAATATAATAAGCTTGGGAGGTTTAGGAGGGGCAACCTTTCTAGGTATGTTTTTTTCAATATGCGATTCAAAATAATCAATTTCATCTAGAGTTGTTTGAGAAGCCCCAGCTTTTATGGCTTTAATTCTTAAAAGATTTTCTAGCGATTTACTGTATTTTTGTGCGGCTGATTCAAGTAGAAGTCTGTCTTTCGCATCGGGATCAACAACTTTGTTGATGCGCGTTTCTATTTGTTCCATCCATTGAGTCATCAACACATTTTGTTCATCACTGTTCAGATATTCTGATTTCAATGCGGCAAAGCGTTTTTTTAATTCCTTAAACTCAGGAGTTCCTAATTGAGCGTGTTTCTCTAAACGCAGGAAATCTTTCTCTAAATTTTCAAGCTGTGCTCTAAGAGCATTTGTCATAGTAATGAGAAGTGGAACATGTTTTGCAACCAATTGCATCACTTCTCGTCGTGCTTTCTCGTATTCCTCTGCAGTTGGGAATTCGGGGATTCGACTTAAATCAATTTTTTCTGGTATTGGTCGTTCATAAGTTGCTGCTAAATTAGTAATAGCCTCAAGTAGCTGATTAATCTCTTGAGCATAAAAACCCTTGGCATCCTCACCATAATACTCTCTTGGAAGCTCATTAATTACAGCATCTAATACCGCAAAACCTAAGCTCGCTACAAAATCATTGAGGTGTTGTTTTTTGGCGCTGGCTTGCGAAATGGCTAATTTAAATGGATGGGTGGTGTGTTCTCTGTTTCCTTGGAATAACTTATCCAAAGTTAAGAGTACTCCAGGTACCGCTATGTCATCTGTCTTCGTAAAATTAAATATGGTTTGCAGTGCAATAAATTGTTTTTTCAACACATTCCACTGTTGTGGACTCAGTTCATTAGTAACACTTAATTGACCTAATTGCTGATAAATCAGGTGCATTTTGGTAATAATAGCTGCTGGTTCTACTTCAAACTGCTCATAACCTAAAAGAAGTAATTGTTCTATGACTTTGCTGCGTTGTATTAACTCAGCATCAAGCGCTTCATAATCATCAATTTCTACTTTTTCTAATAGCTCGATACGTTGTTTACAGCGTTCGTATTCTTTTCTTAAATTTTCAAACGATGATTTTGTGAATCTTTTCGGATCGTGTTGGGTAATTGCAGTCAATATATCAGTCAGTTTTCTAGCAACATTGTTTTTTACATCAATGCAAACTAATAACCGGTCTTCCTTCGGACAATTTCTTAAATAGGCATCTTGTAGACGTGCAACAAATAAAGATCCATATTTTGTTAATTGTTCTCGCTCTTCTCGGGTTTGCTCAGCAGCAGCAGTTGCAATTAAAGCTAATTCTCGACAAATTCCCTGATAGCCTCCTCTTTGAGACTGTAAGTCAAAAAATAACTCTAACTCATTAAGGTCTCGCTGTTCATTAAATATGTGTAGTAAGAACTCGGTAGCGTTTTTAATCGAAGTGAATGAAGTTCTAGTCGATGAGCGAGCAATAATTGGGTTTTGGCAAACTGCTCTAACCCAGGCGTCTAATTGCCCAGAGGGAGTTGAACTTAAGTCTTGATGTTTTTTCAGCAAGTCGAAAAGAGCGGGGTGCTCTTCTTTAACTAATTTTTTAGATGTGCCAATCTGCTGAAGACACTTATCTATTTCTTGTTTTAATAAAGTACTATAAATGACATAAAGCTCGAGATTTTCTGCGTCGAGAGAGGCAACTTCAGCGCTCTCTGTACTCATCTGTGCGATTAGTTCTGCATGATTTGCTTGTTTGTATTGCGGATTCAATGAGGCCAATAGATAGGCGATTTGCTTGCTACATCCTTTTCCATCTCGGCAATGCGTGTGAATATTTTGTCCAAGAGCAGCGGTCATACCTATTTTTTGGACATAGGCTAATTCTTCTGCAGTTAACTTCAAGGGTTGTTGATCTTGAATAGGAAAATGATGCACTTGGATGGGCTTATTGCCATTGATACTGATTTCATAAGTGATAAATCGACCTACTTTTGCAATTGGATGCGAAGTAATATGAATGTCTTTAAGCTCAGGAATATTAGGAAGCTTTACGCGTCCAGAGGCATCAGGTATGAAATAGTTAATAAAATCATTATCTGAACCTTCTTGCATCGAAGCATAGGGACGCACGCTCCCCATAGCAAAAACATGAGTCACGTTATTGGCGAGTAAGTTATTTAAATATCTGGCGATATCTCGCTGTGCTTCGTAAAGTTCTGGATGCTCGGAAGGGGTAAGTGACCTGGCTGCAGAGGGGCCTGGTGAAATAGAAACGTTGATGTCTTTAAATTTAAAATAGCCCATTCCTAGCAATTGCTTGGCGGGGGTAGCAAGCTCCATGCCTAAGGGATTAGTCAGTTTAAACTCTTTAGATGCTGTCCCAAATTCAGCAAAACACGCTTTAGCTAATCCCCGTGCAGGTGGATGAGACTGAAGGTACGCGAGTTCTGTTTTTAATGCTTCTTTTCTGCTGCGTACGCTTGGACCTCCATTTTCTAAGGTTTGAAGTTCAGCTTCGAGCATCATCGCTTTGTTATTGTTTTCGTAAGTGAGGTCTTGGATTACAGAACTAATAACCGATTCAAAAATGATCATTTCTCGAAATGAGAGGTGGCTAAGGCCATAAGATTCCAAGCGCGTTTTTATTTTACTCTCTTCAAACTGGATCTCATATTGTGCTGCAATGGCTTTATTTAAAGAACCGTCTGCCTTAAATACGCCATAGGTATCAAGCTCACGTAACGATGCGAACTGATGTGTTCCGAATGCACTTTTTATTTTGGCAATTTCTTTGTCAAGAACAACCTTGTCTATCTTAACTGGATTTGCGAGTTGTTTACCTAATTGCAGCAAAAACTCACGTTTATCTGCTTCTGCAAACGGAAGATCGCCTCGTTCAACTTCTGCGCGTGCGGCTAGCGGCGCTAATGGGCTGGCTTCTAATAACTTGGATATTCTACGACTTTCATGACGTAACACGTCTCCCTTATTACCCTGGCTATCCAGCACCGTGATCAGATCTTGATTGTAAACAGCACCTGGCGCACCAAGCACTTTCATTTTTCTATGGCTATAGGCGCAGGTGAAATCACCACAAGCATAACCATCTCGTTGCGGATGAATTGGGCCTGAGGTTGTAATCGTTATTTGATTCTCTTTTATGCCACATCTTTTTAACAAATCCAGAGATATATCTCTAAGTGCATCTGCGCCACTGGGTCCAAACGGGTCAAATAGTTCAAGCTGGTAGTTTTCGCCATCATTGGGTTTCGTTAAATAAAAGCCACGCCAATGTCCAGGACCAATTGGAATAAAAATATGCTTAATTTTTTTATCTTTAAGGGCTGTGACTAACCCTTCTTGCACTGCGTCAATGGAGCCTGAGTCGAAACGGTTGACTATGCCCAGTACTTCGATATTGCCGTAAGACTGAGGCATTAACAAGGTCATATCATGGTCTTGCAATTGATCGTGTAAACTGCGTTGATGAACAAATATTCGATCGTAAGAGCCTTGGTTACGGTGTTTGCGTTGATTTTCAACTCGTTCGCGGTCAAATATGTCGGTGATCCTAGAATAAATAGAAACAGCAACTTGCTGGAGCGTAGACTCGTCAAAAGGGGTTTCGAGTTGTTCACTGATGAAATTAATTACAGCATCACTTTGATGGCCTAAAGGCATATCATTAGCGGCAGAAAAATCATTAATAGCTGTTAAAAGTTGTTGTTTTTTTTTGTTTAATTTACGAAGTTTTTCACAACGTTCCGTTAGCTGTTTTAGACTCTTTTGTTTATACTCTAAACTTAATGCCATTCTACTGTTCCTCTAGGTGTACTTCGTTAGGCTAAAGACGGAGGACGTCCCACATTTGACCTTGTATTCTGAATCTCTTCGGGATATCTGTGTCAATCGCACCTTCTGTTACACAAATAAAGCCCATTAAAAACACATTTTAGCTCACTAATATTAAGGAAATATGAACAACTTATTAAAAAAAATATGGTACATTTTGGGTATTTTAAAGCCAAATAGTTTCCAGGTAAACACTTATGTCAATCAAGATGATTTTGAGGCTTATCACACTCAAGATATCTCTGTGTTTTAATAACAAATATTTGTGCATTTTACAATCTTATTGGCTATTTTTGACTAAACTTAGAGTATGGCGTTCTATATGGATTTAAAATGTCAGCTCCTTCAGAGATTATGACACTCTTATTTAAAGAGGCCGGTTTTATTTGTAATGCCAGTAGAAGCTTGAAAAGCCCTACAATGCTTGAGCGCACACAAGGAGGATTTCAAGTGGCGGCAGGGGCTACTGTGGGCGCCTCTCATATGCTTGAATTATTGGCAGTTGGCGGCAACGTTGCTCTAGAGGCTACAGGAATAGCTGGAAAAGCGCTAGGCATGGTTCCTTCTGCGATGAAATTTTGGAATCAACATTTGAGGGATGATTTAGGGCAATCGTTAGGGCTTCCTAAAGTAGATCAATCTACTTTCTACAAAAATCTCAATCAAAAACAACAGCCCACAACACAAAATTTACTTTTTAACTTTCATTCTATGTTACAAGGACTTGGACCGTCGCAGGCGGAAACGCTGCACAAAGTGGTATTAGGCGATATGTCTTTTTCCAGACGCCCTCCAGGGGTGATTGGTCTGAAACAAACAGGAGAGGCATTACGCGATTTACCTCCTGACAAAAGAGCAGAATTAGTTGAATTATTTAACCAGGCATGTATCCGCTCCCTTGAAAGTTCAAGCACGAAACAATCAGCAAGTTCTTTCTATTTAATCAGTGCGCTAATCGAAGTAGTACGACCTTCGATATTGAGTGAGTTGAAACAAAGATATCTGTCTGCTCATAAAATTACTCCCGAAACACAAAGGTTATTGGAGGCCGCTAATTTTCCAAATAATCTAAGGCATGCCTATTTATGGAAGCCGGAGTTTTTAGCCATTTGTGACCCCATGAAGCTGCAATTGGAAGCACAACGAATAAAAAGTGAAATAATACAAGAAAATGGGAATGGAAATTTGTTTACTGATGCAGAAATAGAGCAGGTTAACGAAGAAATGAGGGATTATATTGGCCAAGAGCCTGCCGTCTATAGTCATGTTGAAAAACAAAAATATGGTGATTTAGCAAAAAGTAAAATTTTTGCGAGGATGGAGCCTTTTTCTGTTCTTGCAGATAGTGCCGTAAAATATGCACATTTTATAGGGGAAATGAGGCGAAATGAGGAGAATCCGGATCCTCATGCAACTACTGATCTCAAATTTCATAGGATTCTTGAATTTCTTAATACCTGTGATCCAAATAGTTCATTGGCAAAAGAAGTCGATGCGATTCTAAAAAGCCCAGAAATATCTGGTGCTCTGAACCAAGCATTGAATCAATGTTATCAAAAATCGCTGCAGCATGTTTACGAGGGGTTGGCCCCATCTCAGGCTGAGGGAGAGGATTTAAGTCAATTACCTGAAGTAGCAGGTATTTCTTCACTGCCTGAAAATCCAGATGGGTCACTAAAAAGAGCAGACGCTCTCAAATTTTATAACGACCATTTAAACCATCCTGATAAGATAGGGCAAGTGATGGTTGAATTTAATAAAGAATTAGCAAATTTTAATAATCCAGCGCCTCAGGCCACCCAAGCAGTGAGTATGGCAAAGGTAGCCATCCTCATGGGGATGTTAGATCCACAAAAAGACATTAAAGAAGTTGAAGCGTATAAAAACATACTTATTGAGATGAGAGCGAGTTTGCAGCGAAAAATTAGCGAAATGCCAAATAATCGTGCATTTTCGGAGGCGTTTGAATTCGCGCAACGTGTATTAGATGAAATGACAATTGCAAGTTTCGTGAGTAGAGGTCAGCGCCTTGAGCACGACGATAAAACGAAAGGCAAAGCCAGTACCTTCACTAGTTTTATGTCCAAGGCTGCAAGTACTGTTGGAATCATTGCTCCTCCTTCTGCCGTTGTGACAGGACCCGTTGCTGCTGCTTTTGGTGGCTTAAGTGCATTAATTAATGCGCTAAAATATACTCCAGATAGCGCCAATGTCCGTGAATTATCCTCCATACTCTTAAACTCCAAAGAGCATTCCGACAGTTGTTATGAAGAAGCCATGGAGAAACTCAATGTCACAATCGGTGTCATCAAATCTCATCAGCTTAAAATAAAAAGCATATTGGCGAGTCATCCCCTTACTGAAAACCCAGAAGCATTGCGATGCATTGAAACTATTCTTGAAGCCTCTAAGGCTGGACTGACCTGCTTGGAAGTTGCAAAAAATCATTTGGAATTAAATATTGGCGAGTTCAAGCCAGAAGACTCTCAACCGGAGCAAATTGTGCAGCGGGCTATTGCTTATGAAGCAGCAATTAAGTCGGTTTTAAGTGATGCGGTGCAAACACACGAAGGTATTTCTACGGCGATTGATACGGAAATGAGAAAGCTCGAAGAATTAATTAAGCCTAAGTACGATGATTCACCCGCTTTAATGCATGTTTAGCTTACCGATTTATCCGTCCTCAACCAGTCCCCAGAGTTATTTTAGTTTCATTGCATTTGATTTTTATTTGTTACCCATATTTGTAGGTGCATTTGTTTTTTTGTTTTCTGAGTCATCATTCTTTATTTTTTTTGACATTTTATAATGCAATTTTTCTAATTGATCCTGACTGTTTGGATTTGCGTAAAATGTTGCATGTCCTACTGTCTTGTAGTGAATATAATGAGCAGCACCAAATGTAATCCCTGCAATAAAATTAACAACTCCTTTCAATAGATAGCGAGTAACTTTCGATGCGGGACTTCTATCTTTACCTAAAACATCTCGACAGTACGTATCCTTTGCTAAAGTTAGACTGTCAATTAGAGTTTTTTCCTGACTTGCATCTTTTGATGGGCTCTTATGAAAAGCCTCCAAGGCTTGGAAGCATGCAGGGAAATATAATTTTGCATGTTCTACCGCACTCTGATGTTTTTTTGCATCATTTTTTAAATTAGATAAGATATCATTTACTGTGGTGTTGATTTTTTCTACGCTGGTGCAAAATTTTTTATTATTAACCATTAACTGTATTTGTTCGGTTGTGAGTGTTTCTCCCCCCAAGTCTAATATCGATGTCAGAGCTTTGTTTGATAATTGAGTATGATGTTGGATTATTGTTTTTCTAATCAATTCGTTATCTGATAGCAGATGCAAATGTTTCGAGGTTAATGGGATACTTTTATCCATTAAGAGTTGGACGACGTTAAAAAACTCGTTTGGTGCTTTAACTTGATAGGTATCAATGATTTTTTGACGAGACTCAAAATAAGACTTTGCAATGTTATTACTATATTGCCTTCCTTTTAATGCATCACATTGTTTCATTAAATTATGTAATGTAAACAATAAGGCTAAGGTATCTGATTCGCTTATATTTGGTAAAGTAATTAAGACATTATTGGCCAGTGCGGTTACGATAACCTGTTCAGAGATTGAAAGATTTTTGGCATTTTGAGCGTGGGTAATCAGCAAGTTGAGAGCATCTTGAGGTTCAAAGTGATGCGCCAGATATATTTGTGCTGCTTGAATGAGACAATCCAAAGCATCGGATGCATCAGGACTAAGTCTTATTTGATCAACAACTCGGGCTAATGCCGTACCAAAATGTCCAAAACTATCTCTGGTATCGATAACGCCTTTTGAAGCGTCTCTTAGCTCTGCTTGTGTTGAGGTAACAAAATAAAGTTCATTTAGATTGGATAACATGTCCTTATGCTTTACAACCTTTTTAGAAGCAAGCGAGGTTTGGGTTAAAATATTTCTTAATAAAGCACCATTACTAAAATGTTGTTCTTTAATCTCTTCTAAGGTATCGCCACAAATTGAACTGATATAAGCTCCAACGCGAAGATCTAAATGCTGTGCATAGTCTTCCTGAGAACGTTTCTGCATCTCACTGATTGCATTGCTACCAAATTGATCTTTTGAACAAATAGCCATCATTCGCCCATACTGAGCTTGATCCGTATGCATCATCCCAAATTTTTGGTGGCTTTCATGAATTATGATGGATAACTTTCCTTCATTGACTAATTTTTGCACCTCCGGCTCTAAATGCATATTTTTATACAGAGCTGTAGTGGCATCAACAATCAAAGTGGCAGGTTCTTTTCTTTTGGCGGCGATAATATTTCGTTTTACAAACTTATTAATATCAATTCCAGGTGTTAGACCCTCTGGATTTACTATAGGACCAGCTGATAACACAAAAATATCCGCATCCGAATCACTTGTTGTTCGAGTGACATAATCAAATTCAAAATAGCTCGGTTTAAATACTTTGACTAATGGCGGATTTCCTGATGACGTTTTCATTGTCAATGCTAGCTTCATTGCTTGCATATACGCATTAGTGCCAGACATTGCGGGGCATGCCATAAACGTGACTTTGTCCATTGCAGCGCTATCTATTGATAAAGCATTATCTAACGTGTGCTGCGATTCACTAAGAAAATCATTGAAACCTTGTTCCAAATCTTCTGTTCCCTTCTGCTCTAGCAGGGAAAGACTAATCTCATGAATCGTTGCGTATACGGAAAAGGCAAACTTAGGATAATCGTATTCGTAAAACGTATTTGCCATGTCTACCATACAGGCGATGCGTTGTATCGCTTCAGGTTTTATATTTTTAGGTAGATTTTTTAAAATTTTTTGTAGACATACTGCCAACTTTTGCGTTGGATGGTGAGGATCATGCGCGATGAATGATAATTTTTTGTAAATGCTGCTTGCGATTAATTCTTCAGATGTTTTAGGTAACTTATCATCCAGGGTTATTTCTTGGGGGATAGTAAGTTTGTCTTTCTTTTTTTGAAGGTTAACTGCTATCTCCCAAGGCGATGCAATTAGCCCTGCTGCCCTGAGTACACGAATAATGTGATGATAGCCAGATTTTGGGAGGACGAGAAAACCGACTGAATGATTGTTATCTTCGATAATCCAAGGATGTTCATATGGAAAAAAATTCTTATATATCTCCAAAATGGGTGTATTT
Source organism: Legionella sp. 39-23 (assembly GCF_001897665.1). NCBI lineage: Bacteria > Pseudomonadati > Pseudomonadota > Gammaproteobacteria > Legionellales > Legionellaceae > Legionella > Legionella sp. 39-23. The sequence goes on from NZ_MKTO01000015.1 coordinate 50,952, forward strand.
TTCAACAAAGTAATAGGCACGAAGGTATATTTGTTCTTTTCGTTTAGATTTATCTTAAATTCGTCTAACAGTTGATCAAGTAAACGACCTGAAAGATTATCATCTCGATGATAAAAAGCGCCTCTATGAATATAGGGATTCTGTATTCGATGTTTAGAGGTTGGATTCAATTCTGCAACATGCCTGCCAAACATAATTTCTGACAGTAAGCGATGTTCATTATCCTGATCTATTAGGGAGAGGTAGGTAAAATAAGGACTTTTTACAACTGATTGCTTTACTTTTCTTTTACGCCAAATTCTTTGGAGAACTGTTATTGAATCTTTTTTTTGTCGCTGACTAGACTCTTCTTGAAGATCATTGCTTCCGACAAGAGATGTGTGCTCGCTTTTTTTAGGCAGACTTAACTTAGCTACATTTTCTTCAATGCAGCGATTTAAATCACGTAATGCGTTATTGACTTCAATTAATTTCATAGTATACAAAGCAAAACATAGTGCTTTATATGTATTTTAATTGATTAAAATTAACTCATTATTAAGTAAGCAGGTAAGAGTTTAAAAAAATTTTATTCTTGACCTTTCCGTTACGTAATCCCTTATCGTGTGAATTGTTGATTTAGAGGAATATGAGATGCCGTACACAGTAAAGAAATTAGCTAAAATTTCCGGGGTGAGCTCGCGAACTCTCCGTTTTTACGATGAAATTGGTTTATTAAAACCTGCTTATTATGGGGATAATCAGTATCGTTATTATGAAGAAGAGCAACTTTTGATGTTGCAGCAAATTTTATTTTTTCGTGAACTTGGATTTCCTCTAAATGACATACAGAGGATTATTGGTAGTGATGGGTTTGATAAAATCGAAACATTAACAACCCATAAATCTATCCTCTTAGAAAGTCTTGAAAGAACGAAAGCTCTTATTCAGACAATCGATAAAACCATGTCACATATTAGAGGAAATTTAACAATGAGCGACATCGAAATGTATGAAGGATTTGATTCTATAAAGCAGCAGGAATACGAAAAGTACTTAATTGAAACCGGTAACATAACCCAACAAGAAATTAATGAAAGTTGGAAAAATATTCGGCATTGGAAAAAAGATAACTGGGATGAGCACTCTCAAGAAGGGGAGGATATTAATCGTGGTTTAGTTCGCTGTATTCTTCATCACGACAAGCCAGAGGCCAAGAACGTTCAGGACCTAATCCAAAGACATTATAGTTGGGTAAAACACTTCTGGACACCTACCAGGGAAAGTTATATTGGACTCAGTCAAATGTATCTTGAACATCCAGATTTTAAAAACTTCTACGATAAGTTCCATCCAGACTTAGTGATATTTTTAGTTGAAGCGATGAGAATCTATGCAAAAGAACACTTGAATTAGTAGATACTGGGTTGGGTCGTCATACTTGAACAACGAGTTCATTACGTAAACGTATGTGTGCTCGAAAAAGTTATCTCAACTGGCATAGGCTGGGCTGTTGTTAAGCCCCGCATCATTTCGTACTTGCGAAGGAATGTTTTGGAAGTAGTATTGTTCCATGCTGGGCTATACACTGGCCCAGCCTACCTTGCTTTTATCCCCCCATTTAGCAATACGAGGTTGTTTTATTCTCACCCCTAGTGATCAATATTAACCTACGTTGTTCTTGACATCGCCATTGTGAATCACAATAATTCGACCGATTTGTTGAAAAAAGTTGCTGCAGGGATTGCCGGCCCTAACTAGGAAAAAAAATGAAAAATAAAATAGTTATGTTGGCACTAACTTCCTTATCTATTACTTATTCTCTTAATACTTATGCTGCCGAGTATCGTGAGGATGGTTTGTCACTAAGTGCTTCTTTAGGGATCCTCTCTGGTAAGGCCCACGAATACGTTTATTATTCAGGAACAGAGAGCAAGTTAAGTCAGCTGGATTGGCGCATAAAAAATGCCGCCATAATTAACGCTGAATTCAATTATGATTTTCTCGCTTGGTTCAGTGTCAATGGTAGAGGCTGGACAACTTTAGCCAAAAGTAAGTCGGTTATGGATGATTATGACTGGTTTAATCCCTATCAAGAAAGTTGGACTGACTGGTCACATCATGAAAACACGCATCTTAATTATGCCAATGAATTGGATCTGGGCTTAAGAGCATGGTTGATGCAACAACAAGATTACAAACTAGGTTTGGCTGCTGGTTACCAATGGAGTTCTTTTAGCTGGCGTGCAAAGGGTGGTTGTTACCAATATAACAATGGAGCTTATACGGGGTGTTTTGCTAGTGACCAACCAGGAATTGGTTACCAACAAAAATTTAGTACGCCTTATGTAGGGTTGGCCGGAAAATATTTCATCAATAATTTTGAGTTCAATGCGCTTTTAAAATATAGCAATTGGGTTGCAGCGCGAGATCATGATGAGCATTACGACCGCAATTTAACATTCTATGAGCGTGGAAATAATTTCACATATTATGCGGCAACCCTTAATTCGGGCTACTTTGTAACCCCTCAAGCGAAAGTTTTTGTTGAGGCGTCCTACAACCATTATTCTAATGGGCGTGCTGATACGGAAATAATCGATAATGATACCGGTAAACACGGTTATGAGGATGACTCAGCGGGTATATCCAATAAAAACTACAGCATCGCACTTGGCATGCAATATCGTTTCTAAGAGTAGGTGCTGTTGGTGTGATTTGCCATCAATCTTGGCTGCCAGCAGCCACAACAGCGTAGGTCGGGTCTTAGCCCGACCTACGGCATTTGCTCCCTCATTCCCTGGGGAAGAGGGTTTATGGTGAAGGGGGGCTATCTTCAGCAGGACTCATTTTGGGCTGCGCTGGCATTTCTACATAAACCTGATGCACAAAATCATCCATTTTTTTTGATTCGGCCTGTTTTCTGAACAACATATTAACAAAATCTGCTGCTACAAGTGGCCATTGGTTTTCAGAATTGGATTCACCACGATTTTCTTCATTGATAAGATCTACATTGTCTTTTAAAAAAGTATTTACCGCTTCTTCATCATACGCAACCAGGGCTCCGGAACGAATACTTACAAAGCTACCCTTGGGAACTACTTTGTATTCTTTATTATCACCAAGATGCACGTATTTTTTTTTGCTGGGATTATAAGCATATATGTCTTCATCAGCAGCATTAGGAATAATAAAAACTTTTAGCCCATTTGCTTTCAATGCTCGAATCACTGGTAGTAGCTCATTAAACCCAGAACTACGAATTAAATGTAAGGGTAAATATCCCAATGCTTTGGTTTTACCAACTCGTGCTAAATCGCCCATGTCTGGATGCGAAAAAAAGTCAGTAGAAGGTGGTGGTGTAGAAAATAGAGGCTTACTACTAACCGGGGCTTCATCGGGTGCATTCGATTTGTTTTCTTCACGTGTTGGGGGGGCGTTTTTAAGCAGCTCTAAAGGTGATTTCATAATTAGCAACCAAGTTAATATTTGTTCTAATTATAAACAAAATATTCCGATGTATCAAAACATTTACATTGAGTATTCTTATAAAACACTGCCTAAAAGGCTTTTGATCAAAGAACTATAACACCTTGGACATGATAAATTTGTTAAAAACAATGGATTATCCACGAATCCAAATAAGCTATAATGTAGGGTATGTTATAACCACGAGTAAATTATAATGCCGAAACCCAAAAAGAAATTACTGCAAGAAACCTCGCTACAAAATGGTGAAGTTCAAGGATATAAATTTCAAGATGATGATTATGCGAATCAAATGGCTTATCTTTTTAATGGCAAAAAGGGAGAAGAGGCAGCAAAAAAAATATTGGATGAGGCAAATGCACAATTCCCGAATCCATTAGATCTTTTAAAGAAAAAGAAATATATAGAAGAACAGCTGAAACAAAGAGCCATAGAAGTAGATAATGGTTTTCATGCTGGAATAAAAGACATTTTTGCAAGCTTAAAGAACGTGGATCATCCTGTGAAAGGTGAAGAGGCTGGAAAGGATGCTATGCTCAGCCTTATGAAAGGCCTTGGATTAAATGTTGATGATGATAATGTACAGACACATTACTCACCAGGTCCACCTATGGTTTTTCAAGTCACTTGGGTTAATCGTCCCGGGGAAAACCTCAAAAATGAAGACTCTAATGTAAATAAGCTTGCCCAAAGTTACTCAGACTGTTTGTCGCCAAGAACAGGTGAAAAGCAACAATTTGATACGTCGTGGCAAACACATAAATCCCATGCGCTGCAAGGTGGGCCTAAAATCGAAAAATCTGAGTTTCTAAGCCAGGCGGATCAATCGTTTCAAGCTCATTTAGATTCTCTAAAAAATCCAGTACAACACGTTGAGTCTGGAGAAGAACAAATTAGCGATTCCAGGCCAACCTACTGATTGATTCAATTGATATTTAAGTTAAAAAATGAAAAATCATACACATATTCTTGAGTGGGCAACTCATTGCCTACGGTCTAAAGGGTATTTATTAGTGCATGCAGCGGAAATCATGCTCGAAACACCTTGGTCGAATGTGATCCGATTTTCAACCTCAACAGGTAGTGTTTATTTAAAGCAACCGGCGCCATCTATAGCCCAAGAGGCAAATATTATGCAACTATTGGCGGAGCAATTTCATGCCAGCGTGCCGATGGTGATCGCAAGTAACGATGAGTTGCATTGTTTTCTGATGAGTGATGCTGGACAGTCGCTGCGCGAATATCTAAAAACAGCATGGCAGCCGGACTTATTATGCCAAGCCATTCGGCAGTTCACCGCGATGCAACGCTCCGTAGAGAGCGATATAGAATCTTTATTGGCACTGGGAGTCCTTGATTGGCGCTTAGATAAATTACCCCAATTGTATGAGCAAATGATTAGCCAGGGAGAGTTTTTAAAAACAGAAGGGATAACCAACAAAGAGCTGCAAACATTACGCGATTTAAGTCCGCAAATTGCAGAAGAAATCGAATCGTTATCTCAATACCAGCTTCCAGAAACCATTGTTCAATCTGATTTTCACACGAACAATATTTTGATCCAGTCACATACCCAAAAATTGACATTCATTGATTTGGGAGAGGTGGTGATCACCCATCCCTTTTTTTCCTTACATACGTTTCTTCGCCAAGCCATTATCCATCATGGTGTGAAAGAAGGTGATCAAACCTATCATCAATTGCAAGACACGTGTCTTGAACACTGGCTGGACTTGACGGCTAATAAATCGCTGCTGGAAGGATTTATGCTGGCCAAAAAGTTATGGCCCATTTATTCGGCACTTGTTTATTATCGTATCATTCACTGTGTCGATCAGCAGTTCTTTAAATCGTTTTATGCCAATAGGCCCAATCGACTCGCTGGGTTTTTTAGAGAATATATGGGGTAAGTGGGTCAGAGAAAAAAGATCCAAGCGAACCATGTGACGTTTATCCAAATTATTGGTAATGTTGAACGGCAAATAAAACAATTCACAAAATTTTCATGTTGCTAAAAGTAATATTTACTGACGGTGGAAGCATCGGAAACCCGAAGTAATTATTTGTAGCAGGAGCTAGATATACTATAGGAGTAGTAGATGAAAAGAATTACTATAAAAGCCGTCCTCGAAGAATATGATACTAATAAAGGTTATGGACGAGCGCTTCTTAAAGCAGAGCCTCATATTAAAGAATTGCGCAGTTTTTATGAGGATTTAAAGGGTGATGATTTATCTCCCGCCTCGTTACTGAGATTAGCGCAGATTTTAATTGGCAAAAACACCCGCACTGACACGAGTGAAAGTGGTAAAGCATTCGAAAAACTGGTTAGCAAACTAGGGGGATATACAGCACTTGATACCTTAAACGCTTCAAAACAGCTAACCAAAGATAATGTAGTATTTCTGGAAAAACACCCCCAGGAGGCGACGGATTTAGCACCGCTCATCGTATCTATCTCAAAAACAACGATAGCCTCCGAGAGGCAGAGGGTATTTTCTATAGCAGAGAAACTGAAAAATCCACAGGAATTAATTGCCGTTTTTAAAGAATTGGAATTAATGTCGCACTCAGAAAATGCCTATTTTTTCATTCATACTTTATCTCTTTTAAATAAGCACGATGTACATAGTGATGAGGTAATGCCTTTATTAAAAGGGACTGAGGAACATATTATAATTATTAGCCAAATACTAGAAACATTGGCAGAAAAAAATCCATCGTTACTTACCCTCCCTAACCTGATAAACATTTTAAAAATGAAACAGCACCACTTTGATTTCCATACGGTGTTAAAAATTCTGCCGCTTGATCAGAAGTCTCTCGATATATTATTGCGAGTAAATGAGACTTATACTTTGGGGCAACATTATTGGCTTGAAGACATCGTTAAGAATTTTGAAAAAGCAGGCTGGGATCTACAGCTCTATTTAGAGGATCTTCTTAGCGGGAGAACTAATGGTTGGGCCGTGAGAAGAGTGACCGCGGAATTAATGCGTTTGAAATTAAAACCAGAGCTTTTAGCCTTAATTTTACCAGCTATTTTGACTCACTCGCATGAAAGTACGGAATTATTAGATGCCGTAAAAATACTGCAGAAAGAGGACTTAAAAGAGGGGGTAGATGTAGCATTTCTTAAAATTGCAATTGCAATACCTAAGTTTTCTCACCGACTTGCGGCAGCTCTTGTGACCTTGCAAAAAGCTCAATGTTATAATGATGCAACCAAAGTATATGTGTGTTTAAGTCCAGAACACGCTTTAGGGCTGGCTCAATTTTGGATTCAATATACTAATGCTGGGTGTGTCGATGCATCTCAACGCGCAGCGATGCTGAAACGGCCACAATGTGCAGCTTACACCGCTGAGGTGATTGAATTTTTACAAAAAAATAATTTACATAAGGAACAGAATATTATCGCTATTTGTAAAGCGAAATTAACCGACAAATCCTTACTGCAACTACTGAAACTGATGCAAGAAGCTAAAATTCTAGAGCAGTCGAGTTTAGATATACTTTTACCACAACTATCATTCATTAAGACATTGTATAGTGGTGCTCAGTGTTTGGCATATGGTGGAAAATTAGATGCATTTAATTTTGATTCATTAGTTTCTGACCCTATTAATGCGGTTACATTAGCAGAAAATTTAGGTGGAAAACCTTATCCTGACAACCTTAGCTTCCTAAAAAACCCAGGGGCTCAGGATTTTATGACCATTCGTAGAAATACCAAAGTATTGTGCCAAGGTTATCGGCAAGGTCTTTTTTCCAGCGGAATGTCTTCTGAGCAGAAACAGGATTTTTCAACGAAGCGTGGTAAGACCGTCGAGCAAACACAAAAGGAAGCTCTGCTAAAAATTGCTCAATATTCGGGTAATCAAGCGTTAGAAAAGGAAACCGAACACCATGTTGCTGAAGACACTTATGTAAGCTTCTTAAAAATCAGATAAATAGAATGTCATCCACTTATATAAACCGTTCACCGAAAAGAGCGGTTTATATCATAGTTTTTACAGATAAAAAAAACAGCCCTCAGAAGACTTTTTTCAGAACGCTTTCAATCCTACTATTTTTATAGTAGGATCTACTAAAAAAATAGTAGAGTATGCCCTATTTGGTTTCTGGAGAGGAAAATGTCCATAAAAAAAGTATCGTCAGCCCATGATCGTCTGCTTACAGAAGTAGAGCTTGAATTAATGAATATTATTTGGAGCCTTAATAAGGTAACGATCAAAGAGGTTGTTGCGCATCTGTCTCAAGAACGACCTTTAGCGTACACCACTGTCGCAACGGTGGTAAAAGTGCTTGAGCAAAAAGGATTTCTTGAATGCCAGAAAAGCTCTTATGCCCATGTTTTTGTGCCTATAGTGACAAAGTCTGACTATGAAAATACCTGCCTTGATCACATTGTTGCCAATGTTTTTGATGGTGAGCCTGTAGCCCTTGTCCAAAGACTTTTGATGGCTAAAAAATTACAACACGATGAGCTGCAAGCAATAGAGCAAGCGCTGAAACAATTAGCCTCTGACACCAAAAAAGTGGGGGTGGAATAATGTTATTCATAGAAATTTTATTGAGCATCCATTGTTTGCTCTTGATAAGCTCATGGTTTATCGGAGGGCGCTGGCTTACCAAGCAACCGTCTTTTAAACTGAAACTTGCTCGCTTTTTATTAATCAGCTGTGTGGTTTCTCCATTAATTGTTCATTGTGTGAGTTTTAATCAAAAACCTGAGCATCATAACTATGTATCATTTGATGTACTGCAAGAATATATTAATCAACCTATCTTAAAGGAAAAAACCACGCAGCGTGCACAGGCATCAGCACCTTCATTGACACTGGACAATGTGAGTTATTGCCAGCTCTTTTATCTGCTGTTTTGTCTCATCACTTTATTTCGTGCTTATCACGTATTATCGGGTTTGCGGGGGTTGCGAGCGCTGTTAGCTGAAGCAATTCCTTATCGACGTGCTGGAAAACTAATTATTAAAGTGTCTCACCGCTGCGATATTCCATTCTCAGTATTTTTATTGAATAAAGCGTATATCGTTTTGCCCGTATCCTTATTTTCTTCTGCTAAAAATGTGCGGATTGCGATTGCTCATGAGGGACAACACCATCGTAATGGCGATTGTTTGTGGGCCTATTTTATTGAAGCTTTGCGCATTATCTTCTTTGGGAATCCAGGTGTTACACGCTGGAGCAGCGTTTTAAGTGAATTACAAGAATTTTCATGTGATGAAGTATTGGTTGGCCACCCAAACATTTCAGCACATGACTATGGCCACTGTCTGTTTCAAGTGATCCAGACGGTATCTCAGAGTTCTCTGTCATCTAATCGAGAATTAGCATGCACGGTGGGTATGGCTTTGAACAATGAAAATGAAGACTGTACTTTTATCATAAGGAGAATTTCCATGTTATCAACTTATCCATTTAATGCATCTAAGCCTTTGTTGCTAGGGATTGCATTTGTTGGGTTTTCTATTTTAGCACCTATGTGTGTGGCCTATTCAGCAGTAGGGTCCTTAACCAGTCCTAAGACAAATAAAGTGGATACAACGCATTTGGATCCTAAAATGCAACACATTGCAGAGAAAGAAATTACCGCCGCGGTCAAGCGCTATCACGCAAAATCAGGGGTGATTGCCATTGCTGATCCCAACACAGGTAATATCATTGCATTTGCTGAGTCTGGTACGAAGGACAACAGTTGGGCCTCGCGTGTTTTTTCACCTGGCTCTACCATAAAACCTTTTATTGCTGCCGCAGCTATTGATGCCGGTACAAGTTCTGTAACTAAGAATTATGATTGTCACGCACCTTATTCCCTAGAGGGTAAAACATTTACCAACTACAATCCTAATGTGGGCTCTGCTTCTTTAACAGAGGCGATGGCAAAGTCGATTAATGTATGTCTTATCAAGGTGTCGCAAGAGGCTGGGGCACCAGTAATCCGTAAAAAACTTGCTGAATTTGGTTTTGACATGAACACTTGGTGGCAAGCGAATCAAAGCGATGAGTTACAACTTGCAATGGCGTCACTGGGTGAAAATATCCCTGTCACTATTGAATCGTTAACAAAATCCTACGCCATTCTTGCCAACAAAGGACGTCCTTTTACTCGCGGGGACTCACCAATTATTTCCGAAACAACGACAAACTCGATAAATCACATGCTTAAGAATGCGGTTATCAATGGTACTGGAAAACCCGCAGTGATTCCTGGTGTTGCTGTGGCGGGTAAGACAGGAACTGTTATCGAAAACAGAGACAACCAACTTGCGTTGTTTGCAGGGTATGCACCTGCTGATAAACCCCGTTATGTCATGTTAGTCGTAATTGAAGACGGGCATTTAAGTAAAAATGGCAAGACATTAACTTCAGGGGGAGAACTGGCAGCGCCTGTATTCCGTAAGGTTGCGGTAAATAGCTTGGATGGTACAAAGCGATAATCACTAAAATTCCCTCTCCACTTGCGGGAGTGAGGTAGGTATGAGGTTTTTGTAGTTGTACTCAATACCCTCATCCGCCCTGAGGGCTCCTTCTCCCCCTGGAGAGAAGGGATTTTTACTGGTCATTTGAAATGATTTTGAGGTCGTAATGAAAAAAAATATTTTATTAATAGGTATGGGATTGTTATTGTGTACTACTATTTGGGCTCAAGGCGCCTGCTTTTTAGCATATGAAAATCAAACAGTGCTAAAACACGAGGGCAACGAGTGTAATCAGCGTTATTCGCCGGCATCGACCTTTAAAATTGCCTTAAGTCTTATGGGTTTTGATTCGGGGATATTAAAAGATGCGCTTCATCCTGAATGGCCTTATAAAAAAGAATACGAACTCTATCTCAATGTGTGGAAAGATCCTCATAATCCACGTACTTGGATAAGGGATTCCTGTGTTTGGTATTCGCAAGTGTTGACACAGCAATTAGGGATGAATCGATTTAAGAATTATGTCAAAGCCTTTCACTACGGCAATCAAGATGTATCAGGCGATAAAGGCAAGAATAACGGATTAACCCATGCCTGGCTTTCAAGCTCGCTTGCTATTTCGCCGGCAGAGCAAATCAAGTTTCTACAAAAAATAGTCTACAACAAACTACCTGTGAGCCAAAAGTCTTTGAGTATGACTAAAGACATTCTTTATATTCAAGAATTAGCTGGTGGTTGGAAACTGTATGGAAAAACTGGAACTGGTCGACAATTAACGAGAGACAAAAGCCATCAACTTCCTTTGCAACATGGATGGTTTGTGGGTTGGATTGAAAAGAATGGTCGCGTGGTTACCTTTGTGAACCATATCGCTGACAGCAAAGAAAAAACTACTTTTGCGAGTTTTAGAGCAAAAAATGAGGTACTCATTAAACTACATTATTTGATTAATGAGTTGGAAAAATAATGACCGCTCTCATCACGCTACTGCAGAGGACAAGTGCGTCGTCGGTACGGTGCTCGAATCCTCAGGTACTCACTTGTACACTCCAGTTCTGCGCTCCGTTCCTCCTGGCATCTGTCTCTCTGCAGCGAGTTTTGAGCGAGGTTCAATGGGCTTAAAAAGTTGAAAAAAAATGCTTGACCCTATTGTTGCTATATACCTTACCTTTGTATTTAAGGAGGGAACATTATGACTCAATGGTTCGTAAAAGATCTAAGCAAATTAACCGGTGTTTCGGTGCAAACGCTACATCATTATGACCGCATCGGTTTACTTATACCTTCATTACGACGTTCTAATGGGTATCGTGTTTACTCCGAGAAGGATTTATTGAAACTACAACAGATTATTGCTTTGAAGTTCTTTGGTTTTGAGTTGTCACAAATCAAAACCTTGCTTACTGATGAACATAGTGCGCTGAAACATTTTAGCAGCCAAGCCCAAGTGTTAGAACAAAAAGCAGCCGCTCTGCTTGAGGGGGCTAAAACGTTGCGACGCATCATTGACTCTGTTGACAACAATCAATCCATTGCATGGGAAACCATCATTCAACTTATAGAGGTATATAGAATGACAGCGCATCTTGAACATGATTGGGTCAAAGAAATATTCACACCCGATGAGTTAAAGCAGTACGTTGAGTTTGAAAAAGAAATGAAAGCCAATGCGACACCAGAACAACAAGCTACTTTTGAAAAGAATTGGCATCAGTTGGTGACAGAAGTAAGCAATAATTTGCAGTTCGATCCTAGCTCAAACGTTGGTGTTGATTTAGGGAAGAAAATTATGGATTGGGTGAATGGGGTATATGGTAAAAAATACGCCCATTTAAGAACCAAAAAATTTGAAAAGGGTTTTGGAGAGGGGAAGGGGCTCGATGAGGTAGGTTTGACTCCAGAAATTGTAGCATGGATGGATAAAGCGATGGATGCTTATTGGAGAGAACGAATTTATGGCATTTTGCAACAGGTAGGAAAAACCTCTGCTGCAAGCGTGTTAACTCTTTGGAATGCGGTACTGGTTGATATGTATGGTGAAGAGACATCTCGCCAAAAAGACATTTACGAAATCGTTTTTAAGGACGATAAAGTCAGTGCAGAAGCAAAAGCCTGGCTTAAAAGTATTCAATACTTAAAAAAGGGTTAGCAGTAATTGCATACATGGAGTACATCATCCTGAGCGAAGTGAAGAATCTTTTGAATGAGGCATAGACGTGATTTTGATGAGCGTCTCGGATCGGTATGATTTTTACCGATCCGGTTACTCATAAATAAGGTCGCATGTTTACTATTTCTTTGATTCGTGAAAGAACTTGCAAATCTCTTCCATGAAATCAGTATAACCTTGTTTTTTATCCATTATATTTTTCCAACGGTGATTGTTTCCTTCGGCAACTATTTGAGCCAGTTTATCCAGACGATCACCTTGGGTTTTCATAACGTGCGCTTTAATTTTCTCTTTTAATACTTCTTCCCATGCTTCATCAGCAAGTTCTAAAAAATAGTTTGCCTTCATATCGTCGCCATCAGCATGTTCGCCATGATGACAATGGCCGTGTTCATGATGGTGGTGTTCTTCATGCATATCATGACATGGACAATGGCAGTGTTCTTGAGCACATCCGTAGCTTCCCATATTGTTCTCCTTTCAGATTTTTTTAAACGTTGAAATAGCGAGCCTAAATAAAATTATAAAAAAGCACACAAATCTATTCTTGAAAACCTTAGGTATTTTAGTGTAGTACCTCATCGTTTCAATTGCTAAATTTAAATTAAAAATTGTTTCTTTAAAAGCGTTATGTTGTTCGTAGAGTATTTACTCATACATCTATATTTGCATAAAAGACGATATCCAATACCCGTAAATTAATTCTGAATCGCATTAAAACTCCATTAAGATAAAAAATAATTTTTATAAAAACAAAAAGTAATCAAGAGACAAGACTGGGTTATTTTGAATCCTGTGACGAATGTAGATTTCATGTTGGGTCTAAGACCCAATCTATTTGGGTTCAAAAATGTGCAATAATGTCCATTGCTCCTAATACTGTATAGCGTTTATTTGGTGAAATTCCTGCATTGGCATTGCCATTAAATGCATTTCTATCCAGCGCATAATCGTAGTCAACTTCTGGACGCAACTCGATTTGTGGTGAGAGCCAATGCTGCCAACCAAGACCGAGGTTCAGATAGCGAGTTTTGACACCTGTGCGTTGTCCCTGCTTATCGTCATAAAATTCAGGTCTAAAAGAAATATTATCAAGAGGTGAGAATTGATAATTGATGTAGGCTAACGTAGCGAATACTGAAGCAGTACAAGCAAGTGTCGATGTACTATTGCATTGTGCTGCATTCGGTGCGTTAAACGGAATATATTGTGGCGAAAAAGGCGTTCCTCCAGCCGCAATAGCAGCTGCTGCAATCGGATTATTGATATTCGCCACATTTTTTTGATGGAGTGTATAAATTTCATAGGCAATATGCCAGCGGTCGTTGAATTTATGGTAATAAGTGAATCCATACCACTGCAGATTATTGTAACCCCAAACCCCATTATTGATACCGTCCATGCAAGGATAAAAGGTATCTTTACCATCATTCCAGGTAAAACGCGCGCAAGCAACGGCGGATAGTCTTGCGCCTGGATCTTTGGGAAATGTTGCATTGGGGTATAAAGGATTGGGAGCAGGATTATTTACTTTTTTCCCTATATTCCAAATCGCGGTATCTGTGCCACCTACTAGACCTAATTGGAAAATGACATTTTTAGCAACTGCTAAACTTGCTACTACACCTTCATTGGTATAGTTATCGAAAGTATAAGTCATCGAGTGTGAGTACATGTAATTATTGGGTGCAAGTTGTGCCTCAATATCAGGAATTGAAATATAACGTCCCACTCGCACAAGTAATCCTTGTGCTACATTAGGGATGTATACTTCACCATAAACCATGGGAAAGTCATAACCATACACTGAGTTATGATTTAAAAGCTGATAACTGGCAATCCCATAGGCAGTGGTATAGCGGTAGTTTTCCCCATAAATCCCTGATAGTCTAAACCCCCAATCGCTATGGTTTGTTTGCACTGTATCGGGAACGCGTTCCATATAAAGCACTACTTGATCCAATTGAACGGTATTTGGCGTATACAAATAAGCCATAGGTGCGTTGCCGCCTGGTTTGACTGTGTTTGAACTGATATTGCCGCCGCCATTTACCCAACCATATACTTGAATATGACTCTTTTGTAACCATTTTCCAGTAGCGGTATTGGCAATGCCGACCATCAGTGGGCTATCAACAGAGTTAGGTAGGCTCACCCCTAATGACGTGGTGGCGCCATAAGGCCATTCAGTAAAGGGCATGGGGGGCGTAGACTGTGGGGTGGCAGGCCAACCTCTTCTATGCGCAGAGGGAGCCTGCAGGTCAGAAGGTGCGGCAGCATGCCCCATTTCCAACTGGTAATAACGAAAAAAACGCTTAATAATCTGTTCACCTAAATAACTATCTAAGCACGCATAGTTGATATAAGGATCACATTTTAATGTAGTTTGGCTTGATATAGCTCTCTCTTTTGCCCAGACTGGATCAGTCGTTGTAGCTAAAATGAGATAAGTGAAACCTACAATAATAATTCTTTTCACATTAACTTCCTGTAAAAGCAGCTCAATTAACCGAACAAAGGTAGCCTGGCTGCAGCAGCTAGGCTATGCTTGATTTAAGTGCCAATTTCTCCAATTGCATGCATTAACTTGCTGAGCAACAAAGTGGGGTCACTATGTACTATTGGAATTGCTGATTGTTGCGCATTCATAAATCCTTCAACGACACAATGATTCATAAAATTAAATAACTTATCAAAATAATTATCGATATTTAGGAACCCCATTTTTTTATCGAGTTCCCCTATTTTTAGTGCATTCCATGTTTCAATTGCCTCCTCCAGAGTTCCTAATCCTCCGGGCATGACGATAAATACATCCGCCAATTGTTGTAGCATTTTTTTTCGCTCTTGCATTGAGTCAACCACATGCAGTTCGTCTAAGATGCCTAATGGTTTTTCTTTATCTAAAAGATGAATCGTGGTAACTCCTATTGCTTTACCACCTAATCCTTTTACTGTGTTCGCTAAAAGTCCCATCATGCCTAGACTCGAGCCGCCATAAACCAGGCTTAGTCCCATAGCAACAATGTCATGTGCGAGCTTTATCGTTGCTTGTTCGAATAATTGATTACTTCCAAAACGTGCACCAAGATAGACACAAACTGTTTTCATAAACAATAATCATGATTAATTTTTTTGCGTCATACAATGTAAATGAAGATAAACCTGCCTGCAAGCAGCCAGGTTGTTGTGTGGTTTGGCAGTATTTGCAACATTTCCACTGTGTTTCTAGGTTCTACACGTTCTGAATTAGACTTTGATGTTCTGTATTTTCATGAGATTCTTGTGAGGGCTTGATGTCTTTTGACAAAGCACTGGATGCTAATCCTACTGAAACAACACCTGAGTAGATCAACAGCAGCAAAAACGAAGCAATGCATATATTTGCCTGAGAAGAAGTATCACACTCTTGCTTCTCAAACATTAAAGCAATTGCTAATCCAAATCGGGCTAATGCAATAAGTCCTTGGAGTAAATGTAGAAGTTTTTCTGAAATATGGGAGTCATTATGGGAAATAGCATAAATTGATCCTAGTGTTTGCGCCACGGTACCAGGTATAACAATTGAAGGGGCATAGGACTCCACAGTTGTAGTAAGTATCTGAACAATACTATTAGAAACTTGTACATTATGATGAACTGTTGATGTTGGTGTAGAATCACCAAAAAACCTTGGCATGTTTTTTCCTTGTTTAAAATCATGATGTTAAAGTTGCGCTACTACTATACTCCCCTTATTTAAATGATATCAATGGGGCAAACATTCATTTTAATTTTCATATAAATAGCCATCAGCTAGCTCCTAATTTTCCTAATTTTCCTAATTATTGAGCGATTTTTATTAAGCTATGGTTGGGACTAATTGACGTCCATTTCAATTTATAATAGCGTATTCATGTTGTATGAGGTTATGGATTAAATAGTTAAGGATAATGATGCGCTTACTTAATAAATTATTTTGTACTAGTCTTGTATTACCCCTTGTTTGTTCCGCTGGTACTATGGGTAATGTAGGTCCTTCTAAGCTCTGGTCTATCCCTATTCAAGGGGGCTTTTTTGGGGCATCTCAAGGTAAAGAACAGCACGTTGATATTGATGGCCTGATAGGTAACGACTATACCGTAGACAACAACTCGCAAATTAGTGGACTTGTCGGTGTTGGTTTATATTTTAATGGTCCCTCTTACAATTGGTTTCAGCTGTCTTATGGAGTTGATGCTTTTTATTTAGGGAAAACCACAGTACGCGGCGATATTATTCAAGAGGACTTGTTTACTAACTTATCTTATAAATACAGCATTCAAAACGTGCCTGTTTATGCCGCAGCCAAAGCACTGATATTCACAAATAACCCCAGGTACAACTTCACAATAGATGCGGGGATTGGCCCTAATTTTATGTGGACTTCTGACTATCATGAAACCCCATTAGAAGACTTTGTTATCCCTGATCATGCATTTAAAGGAACCTCCACAACGAGTTTTTCTGTCACAGCTGGGGCTGGAATTCGCTTAAACAATATAATTGGGCCCATGCCATTGGAATGTGGTTATCGTTTCTTTTATTTAGGCCAAGGTCATTTAAATAGGGTTAATGATCAATACCTCGATAACTTAAATACCGGTGATACCTACGCCAATGCCCTGGTGTGTGCGGTAACTATATAAATCATTGATTTAAAAAAGGATTTTACATGGTAAAAGGACTCGTGATAAAGGGGATATGGCATGTTGTTTTTCTTGTTTGCATCCATCATGTTGTTTCGGCAGCCCCTAGCCCTGGTCGTTTTTTTACCATTTCCAGTTATGGATCGCCCGTTGATGTTGATGTGACCTTATGCCTCAACGTCAAAGGGAAAGTGCCTACAAGTTGCCAAGAGTATACTGTTTCTGCGGTTAATTTAAGTTTATTAACTGTGCCTATGCATATCTATCCCTATGCTGGAATTAAGATTAATTCTCCTTATTACTCAATCGGTTCAGGGTGCACTCCGTTAAGTAATGGATTTTGTATGTTTTACGTGAGTCACCGATCGTCAGCAACAATTCAGATTAAAGCGCCTGATTATATTATTATTGGTGCAGGTACTGCGGGTGCTGTTTTAGCGAAAAAATTAAGTGATGACATGCACACTTCTGTCGTGGCAATACAGAATGGGCCCAATCTGAATCAAGATCCGCTGATTAATCTTTCAAAAAATGCCGTTATTACGGTGGCATCAGGATTAATTGGACCGCCACTTTATGCACTTTCTGACACAATTTCACAACAATTTGCTGATAATCGGATGTTAAATTGGGTTTATGCAATACCGCTGGGTGGAGCATCATCGATCAATGCGGGCGCTTGGTGTCGTGGTACGAATCAAGTTTATTCGCAATGGGAAACATTAGCAGGGCCAAACTGGTCGGTGGCCAATATTCAGAATGCCTATGTTGAATTAGAAAATTATACCGGTCAAACGACTAATCCTGCTGCCCGAGGCTTTAGTGGACCTCTTCCGGTTCGGCAAGAGGCTAGTCCCACCCAAGTTTCAATTAAATTCTCACAAGCCATTATGAATGCTACGGGAGTGGGGCTTGTTCTGGATTATAATGATCCCAATACCCCTATCGGCGCTTCGACACAGGTGCAATATACGCAAATGGGTGCAAATGGGGCGTTACGTGCAAGCAGCTCCATTGTTTTTCTGAATAGTGAAGTGATGGACCAACAAGGAAATGGAGTAAATGGGCGTCAATTACATGTACTATTTAATGCTACTGCAGATAATGTGATTTGGAGTGGAAATACTGCCGTTGGTGTTAGATATTATCAGGATGGTATGAAGAAGGGGCTCAATGCAGCAAAGAGTCTTTATGCAACAAAAGGAATCATAGTCAGTGCGGGAATTAAGAGTAGTTCAATTCTTATGCGCTCTGGGGTTGGTCCGGCCTCATTATTGCAATCGCTCAACATTCCTGTGGTTTATGATAACCCGAACGTAGGTCAGGGATTGGCTGATCAACCACATGTGATACTGATTTATACGTCGAATCCTAATGATACTCCTTCATCGTATTTGCTGCAGATTGCAGGCAATATTATTTCTGCTTTAGCCAATACGCCCATTGGCCAAGAACTTATTAAATATATTGGTTCTCAGGTGAATGTACCAAATGGTTTATTTGCACAAATTGCTTGGTTGCCAGATCCTAGTGGAGCCAATCCTGGAGTACGTGCGGTGCGATTTGCCTCAATAAATCCAATTCCTGGCATCACCGTGGTCTTCTTGGATCTGGTACAACCAGTGAGTCGTGGTTCTATCGTGATTAAAAGCAGAGATCCTTTTGTAGAACCAGCTATGAACTTAGGCGAGTTTCAATCGCAATCTGATCTCGCGCTTTATATCAGTACGATGCAAAATTACATTAAGAATATCAATGCTCAATTACAAAGTATTGATCCGACTTATCAGATGATTTTCCCCGATCCTGGGTTGCTTGATGATGTTCCGCAGTTAACTGATTTTATAAGGCAAGAAGTGGGGAGTAACATGGTTTTCCAAAGCCATTGTCGTATGGCACCCTTAAATCAAGGAGGGGTTGTTGACAGTACAGGCCATGTATATGGGGTGCAAAATCTTATTGTGGCGGATGCTTCTGTTGATCCTGTTGCGATGGATGGTACTCCTATGGCCACAGCTTATTTAGTTGCTGCAAATATAGCAAAAATGTTACAGGGACAATAAGTTCTACTATCTTGGCCAAAATGACGCGATGTTAAGTGCTCCGATACTCACATACTTAGTGTATGCCGCGTTTCGGTGCGCTAAAATCACATCATTTTGGCCGAATTGTAAACTGACCTTAGGAGTGCAGATACTGTCTTTAATCTTAAGGTTTATTTTTAAAGACAGTATTTACAATCAAAAGGCTATTTATTTTAATAAGGCTAATCGATATGTTCCTATTTCTTGAAAGCCAAGTGATTTATAAGCACGTACAGCAGCACGCTCATTGCTGAATAGAATAGCTCTTTTGATTTGTTTCACCATCGCTTGTTGTAGGCAAAAATACACAGCTATTCTGGCAAAACCTTTATTTCTTAAAGGAGGGGGGGTATAAACTGGACCGATTTGCACAATATCCGGTAACTGGGCATTGAATCCACATAGTGAAACAGGGATATTATCTACAAATAAAACCCACCGATTTTGACTCAGCCGCGTATCTTGAATTTCATCCATCACAGATTCTTCAAGTTTAGGATCGCCAGCGTCATCTCCTAGTGCTTCTATATGATAAGCAATAAGCCATTCTTTGATGACCCCTATATCACACTCTTGCATTGTTTTGAGGGCGCAATGATATAAATGCATTGCTTTGGGTATTATCATCTGTTCAAGATTAAGTAAGAATAATTGTTCTTGATAATTAATGGCGAATTCAGACGAGGATAACTCCAGCTTATCCATGACAAAACGAGCTTGCGAATCTTCGCCTAATATGCCAGCAATTGCTCTTGTTCTTTTCAGTTTAAACGTATCAACCAAAGCGGATAATATGGAAAAATTTTCAGCTTGCATCATGACATTTCCATTCCAATAATGCGCTAAAACCCCATTAAGTTGGGTATTCTCAAACGAGCCATAATATTCGCCATGAAATGGTGCATCCTGATAGGTGATTCCTGAGTAATATAAATTGTTCCTCATGAACATGGTCGTTTCTTGATAATGATTGAGATAGGATGACAATTCCTCGATATGTGATTGGTCTAGTTTTTTTATCTCGATCATGATGTTCCCCATATGATGCATCTTTTTGAATATATTCTATTCATCAATAGGAAAGCAAATTTGCTGAAATATGAGCACTCATGCTGGTTGGATTATTGGATCCAACCAGCATGTAGAGTTTGTTAAGAAGGTATTAGTTTCCACTAACTTCCAGTGTAAAATCGATATTACCGCGGGTAGCATGGCTATAGGGACAAATCTTGTCATGTGTTTCCTGTACCAACTCACGTGCCTCAGCGGTTGGCAGGGAAGGGACATTGACATTCATTTTCACCGCAAGGCCAAACCCACCACCTTCACGTGGTCCAATAGAAACGTGGCATGTTACAGTTGTACCCTCAACATTTTTTTTGTGCTGGCTTGCCACAAATTCCAATGCGCCACCAAAGCATGCTGCATAACCAGCAGCAAAAAGATGCTCGGGAGTTGTCGTGTTAGGTAAACCCCGGCCTCCCATCTCTTTGGGAACAGAAAAATTGGCGCTCACAGAATGATCCGTAGTTTCCGAATGGCCATTTCTCCCTCCTGTATTAATCGCTGTTGCAGTTACTAGAGGTTTTATGGTGTTGGCTGACATGTTTTACTCTCCTTGTTAATAAGTTATTTGGGGCAACCTTTTAATCACAAAGCATTGTTCTTGCCTCGAAAAGAAGTTCCCAATCAGTATAGTTTATTTATGTGGTACGCAATACTCTCAAAAATCTTTTTCCTTCAGTTAACCCCAGAGTGGCTGAAATTACTGACGGAACGCCCTATGGGCGCAACAACGCTTGCTGGTGCAAATGGTGCCGCGTCAACCGATATTATGGAAAGCATGTTGCTGAAATTGCTTAGGCTTTGAAAATAGGATGCCAATCTCTAGGTAATTCTTAAATGATATGTGTAGGTCGGACCTTGGCGCGACAATAGCGAATTGTTTTCGAGAATAATTTTGGTTTTGTCGGGCCAAGGCCCGACCTACGCTAACTTAATGTCATTGATGCAAAGGTAGCTTCTTCCAGTTTCTCTTCTTCTTTTTTTAAGCTCACAATTTCTTTTCCTAGTTTTTCTCGCTGGACTTTCATGTCCCAAAGTTTGCGATGAGCTCCATTGGTGATTTCTTTCTTAACCTCTTCAATTTGTTTCGGAGAGAGCTCTTGTGTATGGCGATAGAATGCATACAGTTGCGCACATATCTCCTCAACTTTTTCCTCTTCAGTCAGTTTCTCACTGTCTGGCTTTAAGTGAAAATCAATTACACAACATAATGTGGCGCGTACGTTGTTCATATGCAATGCAGTTGCAAAGGCACGATAAGCAGCACTGTTGCGAACAAATAAAGGAATCAGCGGATTTTGTAAACTCCAAAAACCATCAAGTCGAATAACCTGAATAGGCATGTTATTCATCAATGCAAGCTTGGCTACCCCGGTGTAGACTCTGGGTGGCTCTTGACCGATTCTTGAAAAATTACCTTGCGGGAACAGTGCAACGCAACCCTTTTCTTTCAGTACTTCACTTGCTTTTTCTATCGCGCCAGCATTAGCAGTTCGTCCTTCACCTTTCTTTGCAGTGGCTTCTACTGGTATCGTTTGAAACATCTTCAGAAAACGAGCAACGCCGGGCAGGCCATTAAAACCCGTTGTGGCAAAAAAACGAGGTGGTTTGCCCTGCATTTTTGAGGCGACAACCGCTGCATCTACTAGGCCAGATTGATGTGGGCCTATGGCAATGAGGCTGCCTTCATCTTTTGTGTTATCAATCTCTAAATCGCCACTCTTTGTATGCATCATACGCATCATAAGCACCAAAAGGCCGGCTGCGACACGGGCAAAACGATCTTCGTAGTTAAGACGATTCTTCGACTCAGCGTATTTTAGAATGACGGCACACGTTGCTAAAGCAAGGCCTGTCAGCAGGATAAATTGCATATAAGCACTTGAGAAAGAGTCATCATTATTTTGATCGAAATGGCTATACATATGAACTACTCCTTGATCAGGGACAAATTGATTTTCGTGATTAATAAATTTAACCACACTCCTTTAAAATAAGATTTTGGTTTGCTGAACGTACTTTTGATGAGCTAGTTCTAACCAAGAGTTGCTATAGTACCTTTAAAATTGATGATGTCAATTAAACGGTGTAGGTCGGGCTAAGGCCCGACAATGCAAGCGCTGTCTGTTTTTACTATCATTTTTAGCCTGGTAATTTACGGAAGCTAACCGCTAAGCGGTTCCAGCTATTAATAGCGATAATTGCCATAGTGAGATCAACGAGTTCTTTTTCATGGAAACAAGTTAGGACTTCATTATAAATATCATCAGGAACATGGGACTCTGGTAATAAGGTAACTGCCTCCGTCCAAGCTAAGGCGGCGCGCTCGCGTGTATTAAAAAAAGGAGATTCTCTCCATACGACTACTGAATGAATGCGGCGTTCAGTGTCACCTTCTTTTACTGCTTCAGCACTGTGCATATCAACACAATAGGCACAGCCATTAATTTGCGAGGCACGTAGTTTAACCAGATTAAGAAGAGATGATTCTAACCCACAACTGGTGACATACTTTTCAACGCCTAACATCGCTTTAATCGCATCTGGTGCGGATTTATAAAAATCAATTCTTGTATGCATATGATTCTCCCTAAAATTTTTAATCAGATACCCTTATAATTTATAGCATGTCTATTCACTATCGAGTGTAACCTTGCGTGTCATAAAGCAAGGTCGGTATCAAGAAACATAGATTAGGCTTACTCTTGCTATGAAACATATAAAAAAATAAAGTATGAGTTTATTTCTTATTCAGGAAGATCATATGAATTTGCTTAATCAAATCATGAGTAAAAAAGCAAAATCTTTTGCCCTATTCTTAACTGTGCTTTTTGCTAAAAGCATGTATGCGAATGACAGTTCGTTTGGTGGTAGTGGTGCGTTGCCAATTCCTATATCACAACCTGACATCAAGATGGTTAAAGAAGTCATTATAATCACCGGCAAGAACTTAAATAATTCTGAATGGGATGGTTCCTGGCATTTTAGTTGTGATTTCCAATTTAAAAATACCTTAAACAAAGCGCTCAAGGTATCTATGGGCTTTCCTTTTCCAATCAATAATGGAATGAGTGAGATCGCTCTTCCCCAAGGTCAAAAAACCAGTGAAGGAAAAGCCCTGGTTTATGATTTCCAGGTGCGCGTGAATGATACTCCGGTTTCTTCACATAGAGAAAAAATTGCTCCGAATGAGGAAAAAAATTTAAATTACGAAGATGCTTACTTATGGGATACCACCTTTCCATCTCTGGCAACCGTCAACATTCACCATGATTATGTGACTGGGGCAACTTATGATGTAATGGGCTATCATTGGGTGTCTTATGTTCTCAAGACCGGAGCACTATGGCATGAGAATACCATTGGGCATACACAATTAGAGGTTATTCCCAACACGCCTACACGTCTGTGTTCTGAAATCAATCCTAAAGAAGAATATCTTCAGCCTACACCGGCTGGTATCAAGATTGTTGGTGATGGCAAAAATAGGAAATATGTATGGGATCTGGCTCATTTTCAACCTAAGTCCGATCTGTTGCTGTGCCTATATACACCAATAAGCTATGTTCGTCATACCATGATTTATCCCGCACTCAATTCAGAACATCCTGCGCATGCTTTAGCAAAATTGAGCACTAAAGAATTGCAGATTTTACGCAATACAATTTATGCTCAATACGGACGACAATTTAACTCTCCTGATTTACAAAGTTACTTTAAAAAACAATGGTGGTACGAGCCCAATCCTGATTATTCAGACAGTCAATTAACTGAAGAAGACAAAAAATTGTTATCGTTGATTAATCAAGTGCATAAAGCATAGCCAGGGGTGGTCTGTGTGGTACTTCGAAGCATCGAAACCCCGAGTTTCACTCCGTTGTACCCAGACTACGCGCCAGATAAAGATTTATTTCTTTAATCCATATCCCGTTTTAAAAATCCAGCTAATAATTGCCAGACATATTACGGTAAATGTTAAAATCATGGTGACACTAATGGTGAGACTCACATCACTATGCCCGTAAAAGCTCCAGCGAAAGCCGCTTACTAAATAGACAACTGGATTTGCTAGTGACACGTGATACCAGAAGGGAGGTAGCATATGAATGGAATAAAAACTGCCGCCAAGAAAGGTGAGCGGTGTAATGATGAGGAGCGGTATCAGTTGCAATTTTTCAAAGTCATCGGCCCATATGCCTGTGATAAAGCCCAACAGGCTAAAGGTCACGCTGGTCATAATTAAAAAAAATGTCATCCAAAACGGATGTGCAATATGCAGTGGCACAAAAAACCAGGCTGTTGTGAGTACAATCACTCCAATGATCACCGATTTCGTTGTTGCTGCACCCACATAGCCTAACACTATTTCGACAAAAGAAAGCGGGGCGGAGAGAATTTCATAGATAGTGCCTGTAAATCGCGGAAAATAAATGCCAAATGATGCGTTGGATACACTTTGTCCCAAAACGGTTAGCATAATCAGGCCCGGCACAATAAAAGCACCATACGGTATGCCATTGATATCTTGCATGCGGGAACCGATAGCAGATCCAAACACAATAAAATAAAGGACAGTCGAGATTACCGGAGAGGCAATGCTTTGCCCAAGAGTACGCAACATGCGCGCCATTTCAAATGTATAAATTGCACGAACACCACGTATATTCATTTTGTCTCCAACAATCCAATGAAAATATCTTCTAAGCTGCTTTGATGACTATTAATGTCCTTGGGGCGTATGCCATGCGATTTTAGACTATCCAATACCTCTGAAATATCATTCTCCGCTTCAGCATCATAAGTCAAAATCAATTTGCCACCGTTGTCATTCTTTTCCAGCGTCAACGGATAGTCTTTTAATTCTGGGGGTATGGTTGCTAGTGGCTCGCGTAAAACGAAAATTATCTGGTGTTTACCCATTTTCTGCATTAACGTTGCTTTATCTTCAGTCAGAATTAAATTGCCTTTATTAATAATACCCACGCGGTCGGCCATTATTTGTGCTTCTTCGATGTAATGCGTGGTGAGAATAATCGTAATACCCGTTCCGCGTAAGGTACGTACTTGCGCCCACATGGATTTACGTAGTTCCACATCGACGCCTGCTGTAGGCTCATCTAAAAAAAGAATCTCAGGTTCGTGTGATAGCGCTTTGGCTACCATGACTCGGCGTTTCATCCCACCCGATAAATGTTGAATCTGCTCGTCTTTTTTACTCCACAGTGAAAGACGCTTCAGTAGTTCCTCAATATATAAAGAATTCTTTGCCTTGCCAAATAAACCTCTGCTGAAGGTCACTGTGTCCCATACTGTTTCAAATGCGTCAGTCGTGAGTTCTTGGGGGACTAAGCCGACAGCCGCGCGTGCCTCGCGGTATTGGGCGATGTTATCATAGCCCGCTATGGCAACAGTGCCACTAGTGGGTTGCACAATGCCGCAAATGGCATTAATGAGCGTTGTTTTACCTGCGCCATTCGGACCAAGCAACGCAAAAATTTCACCCCGGCGAATCTCTAGGTTGATATCATCTAGTGCTTTAAAACCATTGGCATAAATCTTTTGCAGCCCTGTAATCGAAATAGCAATATCGTTTGGCATGAATGGCGTTACTCCCTTGAAGATAATTATGCGGCCAACGAGAATTATATGCTACGCTCAATTTCAGTTACTAGCCATTATCCTAAGTAAAAGTGGGTTGGGCCTTGGCCCGACTTACGACAGTAGATATTCATAGTGGAAGCCAACAGTTTTTTTTACGATAATTAAGATGTACCTTTATCAAACAGAGCAAGCTGATGAAAATTAACCACATTAAAAAAGAAGTAAAACTATTTTTACTTAATTCTTTTAGAGTTAAGGATATTGGTTATGCGGATAATCTTTTTGATACAGGGGCGATGCATTCGTTATTTTTCATTCAATTATTAGTTTTTATCGAGAAGAAATATAAAATTGATCTTGAGGTTGGTGAGTTTGAGCCAAAGCAGTTAACGAGTATTGATGCGATTGCTGACTTTATTGCGAATAAACTATAATTCAAATGGTTACTGATAAAGTTTTGGCCGGATCAATGTATGTAGAAATGGACACACGACATGAAACAAAAAAAACTGACTCTTCTTGGTGCAGGGACAATGGGTACAGGCATTGCCCAGCTGTTTGCACAATGTGGATTTTATGTCACCTTAATTGATAATCTCCAATCGCAATTAGATATAGCAAAAGATGTTATAGCTAAAAATTTACACTATTTGTTATTAACGCAAAATGTGCCCTCGAAACATTCCACTGAAACAATATTGGCATCAATTTCTTTTACAACACAACTCGATGAGCTTAAGCACTCTGAATACATTATTGAAAACATCCCTGAACATTGGGAACAGAAAAAAACGTTATACCAGGTATTAAATGAACAATGCAGTACAACCTGTATTTTTGGGGTAAACACATCGTCCATCTCGATTACTAAAATCGCATCACTTGTTGCGCATCCTCAACGCGTTATAGGGACACACTTTATGAACCCAGCGCCATTAATGCCTATGGTCGAGGTGATTAAGGGGTATCACACTGACGAATTGACTATAGAAAAAACCAGGTCGCTACTTGAGCAAGTTCATAAAAAAATGATTGTTGTAAAGGATTCCGCTGGTTTTGTGAGTAATCGGGCAATGATGATTTTTATTAATGAAGCCATTTTTATGGTACAGGAACACATTGCTTCAATCGAAGACATTGATATTTTATTTAAACAATGTTTTGGCCATAAAATGGGGCCATTACATACGGCAGATTTGATTGGTTTGGATACGGTTCTCTATTCTTTAGAATCAATATATTCACAGCTCAATGATCCAAAGTATCGACCATGCTGGTTATTAAAAAATATGGTCGATGCCGGGCTTCTTGGGCAGAAAACGAAAAAAGGATTTTATCAATATGAATAAGGTTTGTTTAATGCATTAGCTTGAGCCAAAAGTTACCCGTTATCGCGGGATTGTATCTGTTAGGTAATTCGTTGCCAAAGCTCAAGAATCGTAGGCTGGGCTGTTAAGCCCAGCATGTAACATTGCCAGCTAAGGATTTGGAGTGTAAGAATTAACTCTGCAAATGCTGGGCTTAACAGCCCAGCCTGCCCGTGCTATTTTTGTCAACGAATTACCTAATATATACAGGGATGACGCGGCAGTGTTTTTCACTCAAGCCAGCAAATTGTAAACAAACCTTAAGATCCTAAGGAGAGGAATTTTGCCTAACTACCAACCTCAATATGTGAAACAACAGCAACTCTTTAAGCAATTTATAGAAAGTTGCTTGCATCCTTATGCATCACGTTTTGATAAAGAACAACAGATTCCGCGCGATTTCTTTTATACATTAGCCCAAAATGGTTTTTTAGGTGCGGGCATTCCTAAACGATTTGGTGGGCAGCAATGGGATGAATTGACTGTTGGTATCATGCATGAGTCGTTTGCTAAAGAGCTGTGTTCCATGGCAAATATTTTAACTGTACTGGGCATGGTGAGTAAGTCGCTTATTCAGTTTGGTTCCGAGGTGCAGAAACAAACCTGGCTACCTCAGATTGCATCTGGGGACGTTTTAGCAGCATTGGCATTAACTGAATCAAATGTTGGTAGTGATTTGGAACATGTTGAAACTCAGTTGGTGGATAAAGAGGATGCATTCATTCTGAAAGGGAGCAAAAAATACATCACTTTAGGACAAATCGCGGATTTATTTTTAGTTTTAGCAAACTGCCAAGATCAACCCACAGCGATTCTTGTCGAAAAAAGCACACCAGGCGTAACTATTTCACCTATGTCTCATTTTTTAGGGTTACGCTCTAATATGTTGGCAGAAATTTCTTTTGATAATTGCCGTATTCCCAAAACCAATGTATTAGGTCGTATTGGTATGGGGCTTAGCTATGTTGTCCAAGCAGCTTTGGATGAAGGGCGCTATACAACCGCATATGGATGTGTTGGTCTAGGACAAGCATGCTTGGATGCAGCACTTCGCTATGCGCAAGAACGAAAACAATTTGACCGTACCTTAGATGAGCATCAGTTAATTCAAAAAATGATTGCTGAAATGATTGTGCAGGTTAAAGCTGCCCGCGAATTGTGTTTTTATGCGGGGGTGCTGAGACAACAAAAAAATCCGGCATACATTGCAGAAACTTTAGTCGCCAAATACGCTGCGTCAAAAATGGCTGTTTTTGTATCAAATCATGCACTGCAAATATTTGGTGCAGCGGGTTTTGAGGAAACATATCCTGTTGCACGATATTACCGAGATGCTAAGGTCATGGAGATCATCGAAGGAACCTCACAAATGCACGAAATTCTTATTTCTAAGCTTTGCAGCAATTCATAGAGGATGTTTTATAAAATGAACTCTTCAGTGCAGTACACAACAATTTTCTCCTTATTCGAGGAACAAGTAAGGAAAAATCCAGAAAATACTGCTATTTTCCTAGAAGATCGCCACATTTCGTATGCGGTCTTTAATAAACAAGTCAATCAATATGCACGGTACCTGCAAAGGAAAGGGCTGCCATTAAATGGAATTGTTGGCATTCAACTCCCGCGTTCTTTTGAAATGCTCGTGGCTATTTTTGCGGTATTAAAAGCGGGAGGTGCCTATTTACCAATCGATCCTCTAGCGCCCGTACTGAGAAATCAAACCATCATTGAAGACAGCCAAATCCAATTTCTAATCGTAGATGATCCTTCATTATTAACTGCAAAATCTGGATTAGATAATCTTCAGGTATTAAGCATTCGTGATCAGGTGTGTGATGAGAAATGCCATAATTTAAATCTACTGCGAGAAAAGCATGATTTAGCTTATGTGATGTATACCTCAGGAACTACCGGAAAACCCAAGGGGGTTATGATTTCGCATCAGGCTCTGGCTAACCGAATTCTCTGGATGCAAAACACATTTCCCTTACAAAGCCATGATGTTGTGTTTCATAAAACACACACATGTTTTGATATTTCTGTTTGGGAGACTTTCTGGTGGTCTGTTGCGGGCGCAGGAGTGGCCCTTTTGCCACCCCAAAAAGAACATGACATTAAGTTATTTATTCAGATGATAGAGCACTATCAGCTTCATGTTATTCATTTTGTACCTTCTGTATTACGTATCTTTTTAAGTTATATTGAGCAGGATTTTTCAATGAATCGCTTACGATCTTTAAAGTATGTCTTTTCAAGCGGAGAAGCGCTTGATGCGCGAAGCGCTAATTTATTTAATAAGCTGTTTCAAAACCAGGGAACACAATTAGTTAATTTATATGGCCCTACAGAGGCCACAATAGATGTTTCTTATTTTATTTGTGAGCAGCACAAGCGCTATCGAACTATCCCAATTGGAAAACCTATCCAAAATACGCAATTATTTGTGTTAGATGAGCAGCTTAATTTAACGGGTTTCGAACCTGGGGAACTATTCATTTCTGGAATTGGATTAGCTCAAGGTTATTTAAATAACCCAGAGCTTACCCAGGCATCTTTCATAGATAATCCTTATCTGCCTGGAGAAAAAATGTATCGTACTGGCGATATAGTTCGTTGGAATAAAAAGCATGAATTATTATTTTTAGGCCGCAAGGATGATCAGGTAAAAGTACACGGCATACGCATTGAATTAGGAGAAATACAATATCATTTATTAGAGCACCCCAACATCCAGGATGCAGTTGTTGTCTGTGAGAAAGTGAGTTTTTTTGAGCCTAGAATGGTCGTATTTTTAGTAGCGCATAACAAGCAAATAGAGCTTAGTAGCGCTGAACTGAAAGCGTTTTTAAAAACCAGAATTCCAGATTATATGGTTCCTGAGCACTACATCTGGTTAAGTACATTGCCTATAAAAGAAAATGGCAAAATAGATAAAGAGAAGCTATTGAGTTCCATTTAATTAGCGTAACTCTGCTGACAGAAATGACCTATACTTAAAATTAAAAGACAGTTGTTGTAGTAGACGGTAATTCAGACTCAGTTACCCCATTTATATACCATCTAATTAGTGTCTATTAAATTGCGCGACCAAAGAAATGGAGCCTTTAATAATGAATGCAAATGACCACTTAAACAAAGTTGCTATTGTAGGTATGGCTGTAAAACTTCCTGGTGCTAATGATCTTGATGAGTATTGGGATCTATTGAGGTTTGGCAAAGAAGCAGTGACTAAACTTTCTGCCGAGCAATTACAGGGATCAGGTATTTCCGAGCAATTAATCGTTGCACCCAATTACAAACCATACAGAGGTATCTTAGATAACTTAGAAGCATTTGATACTCCTCCATTGGCAAATACTAGCAAAAATTTTGAAGCGTTAGGCGTGCAAGGCAAAGTGATGTCCCATTTAACGCATCGTGCTTTGAGTTCCATGAGCAGTAATGCAAATGGCTTAATCAAAAACACTGCTGTTTATATTGGTACAAATAATCAGCCATCCTCTCATTTCTTAGGCTCCGCCTATTACCAGGCGATTGATACACAAAAAGCAATAGAGAGGTATTATTCAAAAGTAGTTGCACCTTATATTTCTTATCAATTTGGATTTCAAGGAAGCTCCATTGATTTATATACGGCCTGCTCATCTTCTTTAACCGCGGTGATACAAAGTTGCCGAGAGTTAAATAGTCATCAATGTGATATGGCTATTGCTGGGGCGTGCTTAATCGATTTGCCCCAGGAGGTTGGGTATATTTATGAAGAGAACGGATTATTTTCCTCTGACGGTCATTGCCATTCTTTTGATGCTTCAGCCTGCGGTACTTTATACTCAAATGGTGCTGGCTTAGTTGTTTTAAAGCGACTTGAAGATGCAATTGCTGATCATGATGAAATCCATGCGGTTATTATTGGATCTGCTATGAATAATGATGGCAATTCGTCAAAAGAAGGATTTATGGCCCCAGGAATTCATGGTCAATATACGTGCATACAATCGGCTTGGAAAAATGCAGGGATTGAGCCCAGTGATCTTGATTATATTGCTGCTCATGGCTCCTCAACCAAGCTTGGTGATGCAACAGAAATATACGCACTGAAAAAAGCATTTAAAGACGTTACAGGAACAAATCGTTGCCCACTAAGCTCGGTAATCAGCAATCTAGGCCATACGGGCATAGTATCTGGCATGGCTTCAATCATTAAAACAGTACTGATGCTCCAAAATAAAGCAATAGTTCCTTCAATTAATTTTGAAACCCCAAATCCAGATTTCATGTTGGAGGATTCCCCCTTATATATTGCTACTCAGTTACACGACTTCCCCCAAATAAAAGACCACTATTTAGCAGGGGTGTCTAGCTATGGTGCGGGTGGAAGTAACACGCATCTAGTTTTGCGTAGCTTCGTGTAACTAATTGTCGTTATAGCTTGGCGCAGCGTAGTGGAACCTAGGATTAAGCAAGTGTAGGTCCAGCCGATGATCATTCATCACTCAAGTTCGACTTCAATGGTATAAAACGATTCAGTTTGCCCGAATACAAATAGATAATTTCAGGTACTTCAATAATGCTTATTTTGGCATCATGGAATCCAACTTTGCTTAAACGTGTGCGTATATTGTTTTGGAGCTGAAGCTTGTTGATATAACCCGTGGTTACAATCTTAATATTGGCCCCCTCTATTGTTTGTTCGACTTGATATTCTAGAATATTTTTTTCTGGTAACAGCGCACCCAAAAAAAGCGAGTGATGAACAAAAATATTGCCTGGATAATTAAAGTCACACCCAGGTCGACCTTTAGGTGCTTTGATAAGCTGATGTTGAATACCACAATCACAGGTTTTATTTAAAAATAAAATTTCATCGGCGTTTTCATAGCGGATGAGTGGCAAAGTATAATTATATAAATTAGTTATATACACCTTGGTTGCCATAACTCCTGTATCAACAGGGCAATTTTGTGCATCCAATGGCTCAATAATGCATAGATCATCATTCAAATGCATTTCATCCGTATTCGCTCGGCAGTTTAGTCCTACCATCCCTTCAGTACAGCCAAAAATATTAAACACATCCACTTTAGGCCAGGTTTCTTTGATTAACGCCAATGTTTGTTCAAAAAGTGGTTCTCCGCCAAGAAAAAGAATCGTGGGCTCAATTTTTATTTGTCCTTTTTGCACTAATTGACATACTTTGTGAATGTATGACGGAGCGGCAGTCAAGATATCAGGACGAATTTGATTGAGACGAGTAATGACTACGTTTAAGGGGGTTATCGCCATGGGCAGGAAGTAGGTATTTTCATTATGTCGCCCAAAGGTTTTTGCTAAAGAGTAGGCGGCAACAGCTGTGTTTGCTACAAACAAACTCACCATTTTTGAATGTTCATTGAGTTTTTTAGTGATAAGCTGCGTGCGTTCATGGTTATAGAGTGGAAAGCGGAAAAATGCAGTGTGAAATGTAATCCACTCATCCCAATCATAAATAAATATGCCTCGTTTGCCACTGCTTCCCCCTGTTGCCACGGCATGATAATTAGAAAATAGGTACAAGGTATCGAGCCTATCATTTTTTTGGCTCACATGCTGTTCAACTAAGGCTAAGGACAGCTTGGGATCGGTGACAATTGCATCCCAGTTTTCCATTAGAATGGTTTTATTTATCGTAGGAAGTTCGTCTAATCGTTCTTTGGTGAAGTGCTCTACGTTGATTTTTGCCAGTGTTTTTTTATACCAGGGAGATTTTGATTTAGCGTGTAGTAATAATGCTCTTAGTCTTTTATTGATTAGCTCTTGCAGTATTTCTTTGGAATAGTAGATTGCTTCTTGATTTTTTAGAAACTGTTTCTTGAAATCTTGAGTGTGTTGTAAGGTTAATTCACGTGGCGTTATTGACCTATAATTCTGCTCAGGGCGATGAAACAAATGATTGAGTCTATTTAAGAAGCGTGAAAAAGACATATAGTTACCTTTCTTAATGCTCTTGAGATCATTATTCCTTCCTTTGAAGCTTTCCCATGTTTTTAATCCTTTGATTGTAGTATAGATTGTTTTACATACGTTGGTTCAATATCGCCAAGCATAAAAATAAGAAAATTAAATTGGTGAGACCACTTTTAATTTTTGAAGAAATATGGCATCTATCATGACGCATATACTTATTTTTAATAAAGAGTCTAAAAAGGAGAAGGATAAAGATATGAACCCTACACAATATAGTGTTCAAGAAACACGAGCAAAAGATGTAAGTATTAAAATAAATCAACAAGAATTTGAAGTAAAAGGAGTGTGCAAAAGCTTTTTATTTACAAGTTCAAGTCTTTACAAACATAAAAGGAAACAACCCTCATGAATGAGAGTATTGATCAAAAACAACCACGCTCAAACGAAGAGCTCATTGATTTCAGAAAAAAACACTTTTTACCTACCGCTGGATTTTACCATAAAGAACCAATCCAACTTGTTAAAGCACAGGGAACGTATGTATGGGACTCTGAAGGAAAACGTTACCTTGATGCCATCGGTGGCATTGTGTGTATCTCAGCTGGGCACAATCATCCTAAGATCAAAAAAGCACTTATTGATGCACTAGAAGATGATGTAATACAACATACAAGTCTTCTTTATTTAAATCAGGCACCCATCGATACCGCAGAGCGTTTGCTTGAAGAAGCACCTAATGGCATGGATAGGGTATCCTTTACTAATTCCGGTTCAGAGGCTAATGAGCTTGCCATCATGGCAGCACGTCATGCAACTGGAGAAACGATGGTAGTGAATGTGCGTCACTCGTATCATGGCGGTACTTCTGCGGCACTTGCCTCATGTGGCCATTCAATCTGGCGCTTCAAAGCACAGCCAGTTACGGGCGTAACTTCTGCGGTTGAACCCTATTGCTATCGCTGCCCATTTAAACAAAAACCTGACAGTTGTGATCTGTCTTGTGCGAAAAATGTTGAAACAACCATTCAAAATTCGACACACGGAAAAATAGCTGCGTTTATACTAGAGCCCGTGATGGGCGTAGGTGGTTTTATTACTCCTCCGGATGACTATTTTACTGAGGTCGCCCGTATTGTGCATAATTACGGTGGTAAATACATTAGTGATGAAGTCCAAACTGGAGCAGGTCGTGGGGGCGGTGATGTGTTACTAACCAAAACTTTGGATATCGATGCCGATATGGTAACTATGGCTAAAGGATTAGGTAACGGTGCTGCAGTTGGGGCAGTCCTGATGAAAACTGAGGTTGCTGAAACGATGACTGGAAAAACGTATTTTAATACGTTTGCCGGTGACCCATTACAAATGATCCAGTCTAGACTTACATTGGAAATTATTAAAGAAGAACAGCTTGTTGAAAATGCACGAGTTATGGGCAATCAACTAAAAGATGGTTTCCAGCAATTACAAAAGAAACATCCCATCATTGGCGATGTTCGCGGACGTGGTTTGCTTTTAGGAATTGAGCTCGTCAAAGATCCTATAACAAAAACTCCAGCATCTGATGAAGCATTCCAGTTAATGGATCTGTGTAAGGATAAAGGGCTATTAGTTGGCAAAGGTGGACAGTATGGTAATGTCTTCCGCATAGCGCCACCGTTGACAATTAATCAGGAACAAGTGGATTTCATACTCACAACACTTGATCAATCTTTATCAGAGTTAGCACGACTGTATACTCTTTAAAAAATATGTCTCAGGTCGAGAAGACCTAAGGCAAGCGTACCCGTTTGCTTGCAAACGGGTACGCTTGGTTGTCTACGCGCATCCCAATTCACCCTGTGGTCAACATACCACAAGAAATACCGGTGACGGTTTTACTTAAAAGCGGTAAATCTTTTCTTTTCATCGCCTCAATCTGAATGAGATTCAAGGGATGAATCATGGTTGACCTGAGTTGAATACTTTCCCCAAGCCAAGGCTGATGAAAACAAAAATCTTCTTCACCCGTTATTTGATAGAAGAATAGGATGGTTGACTCTAGTTCTTCTTGAAAAGGCTGTAGATATTCATTGGAGCCAGCCAATTGGCATAAGTACTGTTCCCAGATAGGAAGGTACACTTTAGAAAGAGTGACACCGAGTTGTTTTACAAAGGCAGCAAAAAGGGCATTTTCCTTATAAAGCGCCTTAAGCCTAGTTTGTCCAGGCTCATTGAGTTCTGACCAGGTGGAACCCACACCCCACCACGTTGGGAAAAGAAGTCGAGTTTGAGTCCAGCATAAGATCCAGGGGATGGCTCTGAGTTTTCTTTGATCAGGCCCAGATTTCCGTTTAGTTGGGCGCGAGCCAATCTTCAGTTCTGTCAAAAAATGATAAGGTGATGCTTGTTCAATTGTGGGCCAAAACCATTCACTTTGAATCAGTTCTTTATATTTTTGGCTGACTTTTGCGGAAAATAATAATAATTCCTCGGGATAATCATTAGGCGTGTTTTTATCTTTTTGTGCATAGATATCAAGGAACTTGTCAATCTGACTTTTGAGGATCGAACTTGAACCAAATAGTCTTGCAATCATTTCGCCCTGAATCGTCACTTTATAATTAGCCATCACTTCCTTAGACCAAGAGGCGGTTTGCTCATTGATATCCCCACCTCCACGCTCAATACTTCCGCCAGACCCATGAAAAAATATGGGCCTTAGGTTCTTATTTTCCAGTGTAGACTGAATACTTTTGAAGCTTTTCGCAATCATGAGTCGGGAAGGAAATACTCCATTTTCTTTAGACGAGTCCGAATAACCCAGCATGACTTCATAGCTGCCATCCCATTGTGTCAGATGCTTTTGTCTAATATCTTCAGTGATTGAGTGATTTAGAATTGTATCAGCGCTGGTGAGCGCAAGTTGATTTTCAAACAAGGGCACAACAGGAAGAGCGTAGCTTCCAAAAATTCGTTTTACCAGACTAATGCCATTTTTTATGTCCTCAGCAGATTCAACCATGCTGAGGATAAAACCGCGTATATAATTTTTGGGATCCGTTCCATGAGTTATAGAGTAGACTTGCTCAAGCATTTTGGTAATCGTCGTTTTTTCTATACTTGTTAAACTCTCTTTTACAACGGTTGAATCCTCTCTGAGCTCTAAAGGGATCACCAGTGCGGGATAGAGCTGAAAAATACCGGAAATAACGGAGAACTGTTCGAGTTCGAAATGGATAAACGTTAAGGTGTTTGTTTGTATCGCAGTTAATTCTTTTTGGAATGCAGATACGGTTTCATAATCTCTTGATTGTATTTTTCTAAGAGCGTGTGCTTTTTCAATAAACTGGTGGATCTGATTTTCTAATGTTTTGTTTGCATTTAATGAGGTTGTGAGCGTGACGATCTCTAGTACTTCTTTAAGACTTTTTTGAATGTAGTCAATAAAAAAAGATCGAGAAAGCTCAAGGCTTTTAACCATGATTTCTTCGTTAACACCTGAGTGCCCATCTTTATCACCTCCTACCCAGGTACGTAATTGAATAGGAATGCCTTTGACTAAAAAGGAATGATAAAGTTTGATGTTGAGCGGGCTGAGTGCATATTGATAAATGTATCGAGCCTCATCTTCTACGCTTGGTTTTTCATAGTTGGCAATATTAATCTGCAGTGAGATTTTAAGCATTTGATCGAGATAAGACTCATCCATCAGATAGGGAGATTTCAGCGTGTCGACAAGATAGTCGCGAATTGCTTTAAACAACGTTAAAAACTCATTGGTACGCGCTTCTGTTGGATGTGCTGTTAAGACATAATGAATGCCTTGAGGTTTGTCAGTGTAGGCTTTTTCTTTTCTTTGGTTGATACGGAAAATGCGGTAGGCGTTTTCACAGGCATTAATGAGCTCCATCATGAGTGAAAACCCATGGGCAATTTGATAAAGCTGACTACTATCAAGTTGAGCAAGTTCAATTTGCAGGCCATGCAGCGCCTTTCTCAGTGCAAACGTTTTATTCCCAATTGTATCTTGCATGGATAGTCGTATTTGCTCAATGCGGTCGTATGTTTCTTTGCCATAGACGTCTGCAATGGCTTTCCCTAAACGAGTAAGGGACCAGGAAACCATATGACTGAGTTCTCTTGGCAGATGGGAGACATTTTGGTTCATCGAAACTCCGATTTCTAAGAGGGGCTGTCGTTTCTCGATTGTAATATACTTCCATGTACCGAAAAACATTTTGTTTTCAAGAGCATGTCGGGCCTACGCTTACTTCAGCTGATTCTCAACCTCAAATTACAGAGAGCGCTCTACCGTTGACTGATCCCTCATGGCTGAATGAGGCAACAATTTCGGGTTGAGTATTGATAAATTGGCTAACTCGTTCCTTTGCTTTTTCCCAATTGTCTTTGTTTAACGCATAAAAGTAGCCATTGTTATTGATCATATGAGTTAGCAGATGAGGAAAAAAGTTGATCATGCCAATACGTGGAGCAAAAAATAAAATATCAATATCTCCATTGTCTCCATTAAAGTTTTTTATAGCATCCAGAAGGTTAGGAAGATGTAGCGCGCCCACTAGCATGACGATAACATCAGGTTTATATAAAGAATGCTGTTCAGAAATTTGACTGGCTATAATTTGGTCACGAAGTTCCTGGTTTTCTTTATTTGCTGTATCTGCCGCGAAAAAAGGATATAGTTTTAAAGACGATTCAATAAGTTCCTTTCTACCGAGTTCTTTATCTGCATTTATTGGATAGAGTACTTCAATGCGTTCTTCATAAGGTATTTCCAGGGCTATTCTGCATGTAAGGTTTTTTTCTCTGATTATTTGTAAAACATACAATAAAAAACTAGGACCATGACATGAAAGATGCTCTTCTCCTATTAAAATCAACTTCATTTGTTTCACTACATTAATAATACACGCATTTATTATACTGATTCGTTATTAAGGAATGCTTAACTGTAGCAGTTTGTTTCTATTTCTATCATTGATGAGTCATGTTAGGTCGCCCTGGCCCATTTATTGGGTAAACTTTGCTGGGGTCATTGTGGGGTTTCTTATTACCCGCTATTGCATGAGCGAGCGTAATGCGGGAAATAGGTCTTAAGAACAATAGATCTGTTCTTATATACCACCACTTGTTTTGCTATGCTTCTAATAGTTATTAATATTAATTAGGGAAGATTTTGTCATGGAGCGAAATAAAATGAATGCCCCAAACCACAGGGAAGTTTTTCAATTTGATCCAGTAGCCAAAATTCTTCACTGGATTCTTGCGCTGTTAATAATAGGGATGTTGATTTTGGGATGGTATATGGTTGCCATTGGCCTTGAGCCTCGTAGTCACTGGTATTTCAACTTGCATAAATCAATAGGGATTATTGTAGGGGTGCTCGTTTTATTTAGATTATGTTGGCGTTTTTTTCACAGACCAGGGCCTTATTCAGTAACGCTTCCTTTATGGCAAGTTAAGGCTTCTAGGGTTGTTCATGGGTTGCTTTATGCATTGATCATTTTAATGCCCTTAACGGGTTTTTTAGGTGAGTCATTCAACAAGTTTGGCGTGGCCTTTTTCGGGTTGCCTATTTCAATTGGGGTGAATGTAAATGTAGATGCATCAAATCAACTCCTAAATATTCACGGGATTTTTGCCTGGATATTGTTAACCTTGATTATCATACATATTCTTGCGGCATTGAAACATCTGCTGATTAACAAAGATAACGTATTTAGAAGGATGTGGTTTAGCAAGCGCGGGTGAAATGAGGTGAAACCAGGGTTCTAGCTTTTCGAACATTCATAGAGGCTACGCTTGCTGGTAGCCAGAAAGTACTGGGTGAAGGCGAGGCCGTAACCCGAGGTTTCAGATAAAAAAAATCAGGATCCTCATTCTTCCCGGGTTCCGCGTCGCTTCACCAGGCCGCAACTCTCTCATACTGAGCTAAATGCGTTCATATTTCTGGTGCGCTTAGGTTTAGAATGATTTTCTTTAAGCACAGTCGGCTCGCCTTTTTTAGCGAAAAAACTTTTAGTGGAAAGCGGTGATTTTAATTCTGCTTCGCCTGCTTTTCTTTTTAATTGCTTGCGCGTATTTTTTGCAGGTCCATCTTCAAGTGTTTTCATTTTTTGTTGTTCTATTGTCGGGGCTCGGGGCGTATTTTTTGCCTTGGTTGAAGCAGCACGAGTTGGTTTACTATCCATTGCTTGATCATTGCCAGGTCTTTGGGAGACTGAGAACATTCTTCGTGCTGTACTCCTATTTAGTGCTTTTTTGTTTAAGGCAGATACTGCTTGTTCAGGAAGGTCTGGCGTTAGGCTAGGAGAGCTTGTTGTGGTTTTAATGCGCTTAGAGTTTCCACTGTAAAGCACGTCTAAAGAAGCGCTACATTCTTTTCTAGTAGGATAAAATGCGTTTAGAGTCGCTTGATGGAGCTCACTAAATGTTGTACATAGCTCTTGAATATCTTTATAGCCTTGCTTACCTTGTGCTGGATTACGTAACTCCACAACCACTGCTTTTACAGGATCCTCCTTACTCCCAAGATTAGCGATTGGTATAAAGCGGTCTGTTAAACAACCTATTGGATCTGCGGGGGCACAATCAGGATCTACAGGGATGCCTTGAAATGTTTGCTGATAAAAATCATCAAATAGTTCCATGAAAGAATCACATTTAAACATCAAATGTCCAGCATGCTCTTCAGTATTTCCTACTCCTCCATTAGCAATTTTTATAGCACGCTGACAAAAGGTTTTAATATTTCTTTTAGGAATATTCTTTAATAATTGCTGTTCATAAGGATGGAGTTGTTTAAAAAAATTCGCCAGTGTTGTTTTCATAAAATAGGGGAAAATAGACTTTTTCAGGGTATTCGCTAAGTCGATAGCAATTTCATTGACTTCTTTATCCGTTGGCGGTTTGCCTTCACCTCCTTTAGTGATTCTGGCTTTTTTATGTTGTTGGGCTATCCATAAAGCGTCTTGTTGAAATAATGTCACAAGATAATTTTCACTGGTGGAAATCATGGCTATTTCATACGCCATCCCTCTTAAGAAATCTTTAGCACCAATAGCGTTGCCAGGGAATTTGTAGGTTGTAAAAAATTGATCAGCGAGCTCGACCGCGGTGGCAAAAGTTTGTTGTTCATATTCTGTGAGCTTTAGATGTGGGCGGCTCTCATTAAAATCAGCTGCAACCTCTTTTTCGTTATCAAGAAGCGGAAATTCTGTGGCAATAGGGAACGTTTTTTTAACTTGAGGATCAAAAACACAACCTATAGGGATACTCATATTATATTGGGTGGTAAATACAGGATTATACTCAGGGTCTAAATCAGCATAGCTTAATTGTAAAACCCATCGAGCATCTTCTGGGAACTTAAATTCAAAATCTGGACCAGAGTTTTTAGGGTCAAAAATATCATGGGGTAAGGTTAAATATAGTTTAGTAGTAGTCCCTTTTAAGTCATTATAATAGGTAATAAAATCACTTAGATTAAGATAATGTTTTATACCCGATTCTTTTCTAGTTGGATGATGGTAATCTTTAAATTGGCTGCGGCGCAGCAGGGTTTTTTGTTGCGTTAACCAATCTGAATACGCTTTAGTAAGGTGCAACAGCTCTTCAGTATTGTGCGGTTCTGGACCAGAACGAAATTCAATAGAAGTTCTTTTGGGAAAGAGATTGCTCTCTTCAGAACGATTAGAATCTGTGGACATACAGAGTTTGTTCGCCTTATCCATAGGCTGAGCAATGATGTCATTATAGGCATCTTTAAGAGGGTGAAAGACAACTTGATCGGTAGACGGAATAAAATAATGTACGCCTAATGCGCCTTGGCCTAGATAATCAGCTAAGGTTTCAATTTCGGGTCCAGCGAGCATTTTTAATGGGCTGACACGCGCTTTTTCTTTTTTCATTCTGGCCATACAATCACTCATTAAAACTAAATGGTCAAAATTATAACAATCGAATATTATGAAGGTCAAAATAAATTTGCACTATGTTTTATATTGCAGGGTTAGAGTTGTTGCCATATGCAAATAGAAGAGAGATTTTGCGATCTAAAAAACAATGAAGTATGGATTTTGGATTTGCGCATGTTCATACGACTCACATGCATTGCTTTAACTTAAATGGTTTCATATAAGATCCTCGCAATTTCAATTGTGTGGTTATTTGGACTGTTAAATCCTTCGATATCCCACGCAGCTGAGCGTAGCGCTAAACAAAAAGCCCAAGCCTTAATGTGTTGTAGATCAAAAGGCAGCATTTCGGCAAGTACATTTAAACGCGCTTCGACTGTATTTTTCAAGGAATGCTTAGGAAAACAATCTAAGGGATTAAAAACCATTGGTCCTATTTCAGCGCAAGGGTTGCCAATATATCCGTGAGGATCGATGACACACCAAGAAGTACCGCTTTGTAAAATATTATCGTGATGCAGATCGCCATGTAGAATAATATCATGAGAGCAATCAGCACAAAGTTCTTTAAAAATAGATTCAGCGTGCTCAATGACATGTGTATCCAGATGTCCACGTAAAAAAGCAAAAGCAGAGATATGTTCAGAAATATGCTGATAATTCATTTTCTGATGTAAGGTATCAGCAGATTGCAAATCTAAAATAACTTGGGCAATTATTCGAGTTGCTTTTTCATCATGTCCTTCTTTTACAAGATGTTTCAAAGAAGTTCCGGGCTCAAATTTTTCCATTAGATAAGCATTATTTTTTTTATCCAGGTGAAATATACTCGGAACACTTTTTGTGTGTGCATCTAACCACTCAGCCTCTGCCATAAGTTGTGCAGCAGCAGGTGCTGTTTTAAGTATTGCTAATTGTGATTGCCACTGAACTACGGCAACAAAATTATAAGAAATATCTTTTACAGGATGGAGTATTTTTAAATTCCATTGTGCTGATAATGTTTTTAAGTGGGCTGGAAGATTGCTAAGCCATGTTATGCCTTCTTGGCCATAAGTAGCATGTATGTTTTTAATAAAAGAAGGGTTTAGTTTCATTGGTTATCACGTGAGCAATGGTATTGGGAAAAACAGATTTTGATCGTTTATTATACCCTTTGAGCGCTTGCAATAAAATATGGAACGTAAAACATGAATCCAGCTCAAATGCCTAATTTATACTTAAAAACTGAGTCGATATGTAGGTCGGTCCTTGACCCAACAAGGGTTTAAACCATGTCTTGTTTATTTAATATAACGGGCTTATCAAGTATCCGTATAATATCTGCGGAACCATATATGATAGTTCTTCCAGAGCGATAAATGGCTGTTAAAATATTTTTATTTTGGAGATTATGAATTGCATAATATATTCCTGATAGAGACACATCTAACTCATTAGCCATCTCACAAGCAGTAAAAAAAGGAGTATTCAATAGCTGCTCAATAATTTTATTCTCAATCGTGTTTAAATGAGCAGAGGTACGCGTTTTATAGCCTGTAAGGATTTGTTGGATATGCTCCATTCTTGAGACTAACTCACAGCAGACCAATGAAATAATATCAAAAAAATAAATAAGCCATGCATACCAATAGCCTTTGCGCGCTTGACTAATTGCTTTCGAATAGGCCTCCACCGTTGAATAAAAATAGCTGTATATAAAAAATACACCGACAGATAAAAAATGTTCCGGTAATTGTTTATTTTGAGTCAGCAATAAGGCAATCAATAGATTTCCAATTCGGCCATTTCCGTCATAAAAAGGATGAATCGATAGAAATTGAACGTGGCTAATGGCTGCGTGTAGTATAGGAGAAAACGTTTTATCTTGAAGAAATAAATCATGATTTATCAAACAATAAGGTAAATATTTTGCAGGCGGCGGCTTATATGAGATTTTACCTGTTGTATGATTTTTTAATACGACTTGCCGTGTCCGAATTTCTCCTGGATGAAAACGTTGACTATTCGAGTCATCTTGCGTCATTTTTTTGTGTATTTTTTGTAATAATTCCACCGATATAGTGTGAGTATTTAATAATTCCAGACTGTATTCAATCGCTACATGATAATGGAGCAAGGTACTTAAATCAGTTAAATTTCCACGCGGGCAAATAATTATTTGATGTGTGTCGCTCATGTCTTCTTTGGGAGCTAGCGATGGATTCGCTATGAATGGTTTGAGCAGTAACGCAGGGTTTAAGAAACATTGACTTAGGTGATTGAGACGATTTAAATAGTGCTCCGCCTGCACTAAGGAATTTTGCAATTTTTTATTCCATATTAAAGCGGGCATGGGATTGAGCGTAAATAGCGCTTCTTCGCGAAACAATTGGCTTGTTTCTGCAGCAACCGCATGATTTTCCTCGATAAATTGCATTGCTTTCACATCATTTTGAGGACAGATCAATCAACATGTGTGGAAGTTGTTGAATGCGTCGTAGAATAAGCTGTTTTATTCGTAAGTTTACTAAGCTTTCC
Source organism: Legionella sp. 39-23 (assembly GCF_001897665.1). Classification (NCBI taxonomy): domain Bacteria; kingdom Pseudomonadati; phylum Pseudomonadota; class Gammaproteobacteria; order Legionellales; family Legionellaceae; genus Legionella; species Legionella sp. 39-23. The sequence goes on from NZ_MKTO01000015.1 coordinate 94,198, forward strand.
CAAATGTTTTGATCTAATTTTTACCGTGCTTTTAGAAGCATCCTGCGTATTTTCTATATCATGTGATGCGAGTGAGCTTATTTGAGGTTTATTTGGTAACTCGCTATTTGTCGTTCCCCAAAGAGGAGAGGCGAAGGTATTGATAATGGCTAATGACGTCACAAGTTGTAATTTTTTACTCTTTTCCATTGTTGATTTCCCTTTCATGGAGACTATAAATTAGTATAAACAAATCATGGCTTTTTTCAAATTTGCAGGTGCAGCGCCAATTGATAATTACTTAACTGCATTGAAATGAGTAACCACCAATTTAAGGGGTGAGTAGAATTGTTTTTGTCGGGCCAAGGCCCGACCTACGCTTGCTTCATTAATATGGGCCAGTATTTATTCTGTTACGGTGCTTTGGCGAGGGGTTAAAACGGCCAAGACAAGCGCGATAATAAATAAAGCAGGAACATCCCCATATAAATGAGCAAAATGCTGAGGGTAATATAATGCTTGGATGGCCATGATGCCGCCATGCACGAGACTGGACCAAACAGTAAACCAAATTAAACTTAAATGTTGTATTGGATTCTTTGCGGCCAGGATTAAAAAAATGCCTAAAGTGACATAAATTCCTAATATCATTTGTAAATAGACATTTTGCCCAACCAGGTGCCATGCCCAGCCTGAAGGCCAAAAAAGAGTTAATGGATATACCGCGAAGATAAAAATTAGTCCAACAATAACCAAGGCAACTCGAAGCATTGAGTAATCGTTTTTAGCATCCATGATAAGCTCCTGTTGAAATGCAAGAGGTCTTGATTAATTATAGTATTATCTGTTCGTATTGAATCAAAAGAACAACCTATAGATTAGGGAAACATGGAGTTCCAAACATAAAATCCCGTATTAGCGCAAGCTTAATACGGGACTTAAAAGATTACGGATGGGGTGCTTATAAGGGCTCATACGTAAAATCTTTAACAGTAATTGTTTCCGATGCTTTATTTAGAGGATCGGCTTTATGTTGATTGCTATTCCATATTTTACAATGTGTATGTTGTAAGTAAAAATTAATGTGCACACGGGTACAATCTTCGTTATTTGGGATGTATTTTTCATTCTTTGCAGTAGTTTCCCAATCATACAAGTCACCTTTTTCTTGTTTTGCCCGTTCAAGTGGGACGTTGTCTTTGAAAATTTTTATGTGGATCTTTTTCTCGCCGTCCTTACCATTCCAATACATGTAGGCAGTAACGGTTTTTACTCCATCTGGTATAGGATATTTTTTGAAATTCTCGTCTGTAAGCCATGAGGACCAAGGTTGTAAACCAAGTTGCGCATGAGCATCATTTTCATTAGGAGGATCGTTATACATAATGGGCATTAAGGCTCTGTCAACACCAGATTGCTCTACATTCGCTTTGCCGCCCCATTTTGAAATTTCAAGCATATCGATTTCATTATGATTGTTGGGTTTCTTGTTATCATCTTTAGCATAAGTGAACAAACCAAAAACACTATTATCATCTAATTTAGCAAATCCTGGGGGAGCATATATTACTGCATAATAATGGCCATAACCTAAGGGATTGCCATCTTTATCTGACACTAAAACGGCTTCTGATGAGTTCCATTCTTTTTGTCCACCGCCTAAATCACTTGTGGCAATTTTTAGTTCTAAATCGCCGTTCTCATCGACGCGAATAAAGCGAGGATCATAGCCTTGTCCCTGATCCCATTTATAACGTATCCACCAATTGTTACCGGGGAAGCCGGGATCTGGCACTGCATTGTAATCCAGCCACCATTGATAACCTTTCCAGGTAAGCAGGCAATTGGGATTACCTGTAGCTGCATTACATATCGCATCAAGTGTGGGGTGTTGTGATTGAGGTATTGGGCAATTCGCCGCATAAAGAGGGTTATAAACTAATGATGATAAGACTACTAAACTGGATTTAACTAACTTATACATAATATAGTTCCTTAATCGCTTAGATAAGTTAAGTATAGACAACATATGGCAAGATTTGTTTAAAAATAAACCATTCTTGCGCCATTTTGAAAGCTATAGAGTGCGCGCTTTCCGGCTTATTAATCAACCTCCAATTTTTTGGATCACTTATTGAGTTCAATAAGCGTATCAGCTTAAGATAACCATTTAGTAGTTTTTAAAATACCAAACAATTATTGCCAACAAGTGGATTTACAATGCAATCAGAAGAAATATTAAATGAAAAGAAGCCAGTCCTCTCGGATGAAGAACTACATGAGCAAGCGAATCAGCATATATGTGAATTTAAGCAACTTATCTTTCAGCGCCTTCCCTCCATAATATCACAGATTATTGAACGGGAAGTTTGGAAAAAAAGAGAAAGCCCCTATCAAAATTTTGGGGAATATGCCCTTGATAAATCAGCAGACGGCCTGGGGATTACTAACAATGAAATGTTGTGGTTATTGCGGTCTGCTATGGATGTCAATACGCAACATGTCGCTCATTGGGGTGATGTTCTGAGTATGGTGGATAATAGTGTCAGGGTGTATGCAAAGGAAAATAAAATCTCGATTAAAGATTTGAATAATGACCTTCGGGAGCAAGATAATACGCATCCTAATAATCTGTATCAGGAAAATAATATTACTTATTTACCTTCGCGTTCGCGATCTGTGGATGGACAACTTTTGAAATTAAAAAAGAAAGATCCCATCGCTTATGAAAATGTGGTGCAAGGAAAAATCAATATAAGTGATACTTTGGTCAAAGCGCCTAGAAGACAACAGCAACCTATTGAAACAATTAAAAATAAATTTTTTAACTTGTCTAAATCAGATCGTGAAGCTTTTTTGGAGTGGCTTGAACAAGAAAAAGAGAATCTTCAAGATTAGTAAGCACCAGCTAGGTCGGTTCTTGGGCCGCCCTAGATTTGCTTCAAATTAAAGAGAATGGATGTTCTCTTTATTCCCCGATGGTGATATTCAGCAATGTAGCCTGTTAGCAAACACGATTTTATTAAGTGCGTTATTAGAATAATTCAATAAGTTTTGAAACGTAGAGTCTGCCGTTATTAAATTTTTTGCGCCATGCCTTTACTTAAACTCTTTAAATCTTCAAGTAAAATGCTCATGATGACTCCAATTGCATGATTAGCTTAGGTACGCTCCAAAATGCAACTTGCCCAAGAGAGACCAACTCCAAAACCTGAAATTAACACATATTTATGATGTAATGAGGTATCTTTTAGAATCATTGGAATTGAAGAGGAAACGGTATTTCCATACTGCATTGCGAGAAATGGTAGCCTATCTGGAGAAACATTCAGTTTTCTACGAACTGTATCAATAATAAATTTACTGCCTTGGTGTACTATGAATTGCTCGATTTGATCAATAGATAAGTTATTTTTTTCTATAGTGTATAAAATATGCGGTGGTATTGTTTTGGCTACAAAATTGCACACATCATATCCGTCCATAATAAATTTCTGTGTCATATCATCCACTTTGATTGAGTGACATTTACTTCCATTGCTGCCAAATACAAATTGTTTGATTTGCCAAACATTCTTTGCTGAATTAGTTAAAAGAGTAGCGGTAGCTGCGTCTCCAAAAAGAAGAGATGTATTTTTATCTTGTTCATCAATGATTTTTGAATAAGGATCGGCTGTTATTAATACTCCTTTATTGAATAAATTTGCCTCCATAAACGACTTTATTATGGATAATCCATATACATACCCTGAACATCCTAAAGAGATGTCAAAAACCGCGCACTGTTGTCCCAGAGATAATTTGCTATGCACAATGGCTGACGTATGTGGTAACCCATAATTGTCGGGATTTTGAGTGCAGACGATGAGGCAATCTATTTCTTCATTTTTGTGTCCCGACTTTTCCTGTAAATTAAGATATGCTTTGACGCACATATCAGAGGTTTCTTCATCAATTTTTTTTATTCTTATCGATGTAATACCAACTTTATTCTGAATGAAATTTTCATCCACACCAAAATCGTTTTTCCGAGCTAAATTAGAAATTATTTTTTCAGGTAAATAGAAACCAATGTGTTCCACGTTAATCATAATCTTTTTCCAGTGCCTAATTATAGGTTACTCTGAGTAGGGCCATTGAATATTGAAATTGGGCACTTTCTGGTACACCAAGAAGTATCAGTTCTCCGTCTTGCAACGTTTTGTCTTGAAACAAACGTGTTATTGCTTCACAGGTCAATTCAGGACTACTATGAGTCGCCTCACCCGATTTGTTGAGGGTATAATGACGATTCACTATACGGTTATTACGTAATACAATTTTTTTAGCTCGAGAGCCTTTGTCACAAATAACGCCAAGGTATGTTTCCATTTCTTCATTGCTGATGGGTTGGTTGGGGAGAAAATGACTGGTTTTAGTTATGTACACATTATCCATTGATATACTCCAAGTGATTACAAACACCTGAGTTAATTTTTAGTCCAAAATTAGATCATTTTCAATTCATGCTGTATTATTATTTGTCTATTTCGTCTTTTTTCTGGGCGCGAGCTCAGTAGCACTCTCGGTTTTTCTGATTTTTGGATAATTAAAACAATCGTAGCTTTGTAAAGTGATGTGACGCGAGTTGCATCGCTGTTGTACCATGCTGGATTGGTTGAGGTGAAAATAATTCGCGTTGATTTGCATATTGGATGAGTTGTAATAAATGAACCTTGACTCCGCTTTGCTTCATCAAGGTTTCGTTCATTGCCTATTTCCTCTATTGAGGGGCATAAATTTCAGTTGCACATGGCATCCATTCTTTGCACATAGCTTAAATCAGACTCCTCATCTTTTTGTTGCAAAAATGACTGAGAACTCCCATTTTCATGGTCAAAAAAAGAAAGAGAGGTTTCTGAAACTCTTGGACTGGATGCATCTTCCCTCCACGATACGGATTCTTGAGTTTCCGAACGGCTATCAGTTACCTCCTGACTACTTGTATCATTATCAAAATAATCATCACTAAACCAGCGGCTTGTCAGTCTCTTCGTGATAGAAGCAGAGGCTGATTCTGCCTCTTCAGGGGCATTTTCCTGAATGCTTGGTTTTTCGGTGGCGGTGGCATTTTCTGGGGGATTAAGTAGTGTTACTTGATCGAGAGTGGATAATTTTTCTGCAAAATTAGAAGGAGTTGCCCACGGGTCATTAGTTAACGATTTACCACCAGCTTTTAATAAATGCCCTGTAAGAGTCACACAGTTATATACTTCTGTGTTCTTGGGATTTCCGAAGAGAACGCTGTGAATAAAGCCAGATGCTGTTACTCCGGGGAGAAGTTGGTAACACACTTCACCTGTATCAAATCCTGCTTTTATCCGTGTGAACTCATCTTTCATTTTTTGCTTGTCAAGACCATGTACTACAAATACTTTATCGGGTGGCAACGGTAAAATCTCAGCAGGCTCCATAAGATTTGCGAAATCTGCTGGTGGCCTAATCGCTTCTTGCATGCAATCATCTTCTAATTTTGTAGCTAAAGTGGCTTTTAATGGCCATATTGAGGTAAGGCCTCCAGCTGGGGTTGCTTTGGGCCAGATACTCCAATAATTACCTGGCTCATCGTCAAACTTCATTGCGACATGACCCAGGGTATTGAGCCCAGTTGACCACGAATAGATGGTGACGGTACTGTCTTCCATTGGCTCTTCTAATGGGGCTGATTCAATACTTGCATTTTCTTTTTTACCTAACATAAAGGATTCCTCCCTTTATTGGTTATTTAACAGCAAACCAAACTAATGCTGCTGATGCGACGAGCATCTTTGATAAAAATTGCCCAAATGATTATATGGAACAATAGAGTTGCTTGCAAGGTTATTGCTTTGATCTTCATGAAAACCATGAATTCACTCTTTAGCACAAAACCTACCCTCCTTTAAAAGGATGGTAGGTTGCATTGAGTTAAATAAGCACCATTAGTTAACCATGGCGTCATATCGCGAACAGTAATCCAAATCAGATTCTTCTTCCCTTTGCGCAGTAACCTGTTCACTACTAAAAAAGGATTCAGAACATTCTGACGCTCTTGAAGAGGTATCTTCATCTCTAGATGCTGGTGATGGTGTCTCTTCATCTCGTGAAGGTGTTTCTATCTGCGTTTCTACTTTTGCGGATTCCTCAGTTGGGCCGCTATCATAAGAAGGCCAATCATAATCATAGCTATTAGAACTTTGCTTTGTTGGTTCTGTGCTGGAATAAGTTTCTTTCGGAGTGAAAAAGCTTACGAAAGAATTGTATATGCCTCTCAAAAAGCCAGGTTCTTCTACAGTTGGGCTCGTTTGACCTTGCTCTGGGACTGTTTCACTAGGTTCTGGGCTTTGCTCGGTAGCCGTATCTGTTGCTTCTGTTTCTTTAAACCGAGCAGCAAAATGGCTATTAATGCTTGAGGGCGCAGCAAAGGACAGTATGCCCTCAGGTCTCTTTATGCCACCGGCCTCTAGGATTCTACTTACTGCTTCGGCACAATTAATTACTTCAACTTGTGCAATTTCAGAATCAATGAGACTTCTATCGTACATCTTCAGTCCTAACATCATATTCGTGGTGGAAGCATTACAGTTCAAAATAGCCGCTGCAGTTTTAGTGACGCAACCAGGGGTTAAGCTAAAGCTGGCGCGGCCTGAATCCATTACTTCGTGTAATTTGCTCATTTCTTCAATCACTGCATTTATATCTGCTATCTCGTCAGTAAGGTCATACGAGGCATGAATAGGGCTGTCCGTGTGTGATGGGGAGCTATGATTTACTGCTTTTGTAGGGAAAATGTACATCGAGGTCACAGCAAGCGGTGTTAGTGGAGATAAATCAGTACTAGGATAAACACTAATCACATATTTTTTACCGTCACAAGTGGCTTCTATGGAAACATGTCCTGTACCACCGACTTCGGGATGTTTGTGGTAATTTAATACCACTTTTGAAGTTGTTTCGACAACCTCGATTTCTATTTTCTTTTGCATAATACACCACGCTATAAATTTTAAAAGCACAAGGTGTATTATAAATAATCATTATTAAGAGGATATTAAGAGTACCACGCAAAATGCGTAAAATTTTTACAATGGATTGCTATGTGAATATTTTAATATTGAAAGCGATTATAGCTTACCAAGACGTTTAACTGATTTTACGCACACTAACCTTACGTCCTTTCAATTTGCCATTTTGTAAATATTGATACGCTTTATCAGCATGGTTGCGATGAATTGCGACATATGAGAGCATGGCTGTGATGTTAATTTTGCCAATGGTGTCTCCGGCTAATCCTGCATCTTTGGTTAATGCACCAAGAATATCTCCAGGCCTGATTTTATCTTTTTTACCGAGGGACAGGCTTAGGGTAACCATTTCTGAGACTAATCGAGTCGCATGACTGCTGCCAAAGTCATTATTGTTTTCCCAGATAATAGGGGAGGACAGATTATCTTCAATAGCACAAATTCGTTGCGCATCTGCTGGTGTCGTAATACTTAAAGCAAGACCTTTATTTCCAGCCCGTCCAGTGCGACCAATACGATGAATGTGGACATCATGGTCAAAAGCGAGATCGAAATTAATGACTGCTGGAAGCTCCTTGATATCAAGACCTCGGGCGGCAACATCAGTGGCTACAAGAATAGAACAACTTTGGTTGGCAAAACGCAAGACTGCCAGATCGCGATCTGCTTGTTCCATATCTCCATTTAAAGCGACCGCGCTAAAGCCTTCGTGAATGAGTTGATCTGTTACATCTGCTGTCTGTTGCTTGGTATTACAGAAGATTAAAGTCGAAGTGGGTTGATAGTGTAGTAGTAATGACTTTAATAAAGAAAACTTCTGCGCTTGTTTTGTTACCTCATAAAAACGTTGTTCAATATCAATTTCATTAGATGAGGTTTCCACCAGGACTTCTTTGGGACTCATCATAAACTGTTTAGCCAATTGCTTGATTTCTTCAGGATAGGTCGCCGAAAACAGTAAGGTTTGGCGTTGCTTAGGAGTGGCAGAGATAATGCTTGTGATGTCATCAAAAAATCCCATATCAAGCATTCTATCGGCCTCATCTAACACGATAGTTTTTACTTTAGTTAAGTCTAAGGAAGCATTTTTCAAGTGCTTAAGAACTCGACCTGGTGTTCCTACTATAATATGAGCTCCATGTCTCAATGAATCCAGTTGAGGTTTCATCGGTATACCACCGGACAAATTAATCACTTTAACATTAGGCATCAAACAGGCTAAGCGACGGATTACTTGGCCGACTTGTTCTGCCAGTTCACGGGTAGGGCAAAGGACCAAACCTTGTACTGCAAAAAACGAAATTTTTAAATTATTTAATAGGGACAAAGCAAAAGCAGCGGTCTTTCCACTTCCTGTTTTTGCTTGAGCAATTATATCCTCATTGTTAAGTATTATTGGCAGACTTTGCCTTTGGATGGGCGTCATGCTGTCATAACCTAAAGAAGCAATACTTTGTATGAGTTCTTGGCGCAGGGGTAACTGAGAGAACAATAGTTGTTGATGGGATAGTTCGGATTGAATCATTGAGTGCACTTGTATTTTATAAGAGGTGCATAGACTAACATTTTTTAGTCCAATTTTAAATCAATTTGTTGTTGACCTCTTCCCTCATCATCCTTGTGTGCCTTAGGTAATTCTCTGACAAAAGAAACAAGTATAGGCTTTTAAGTCCAGCGCAACATGTTAAGTTGAATGCTAATTGATGCAAATCATGTTAAAATTGCACAAAAAATACAAATAGATTTAAATTTAATCGTCATGTTTGATAAGTAGCGAGCTTTTGAACGATCAATAAGCGTTATTTTTAAAATAGGTAAAGTGAGGCAGGGTTAATGTTAGAGGTAAAAAGCTTAAGTATGTTGTTTGGACCTAAATCTTTATTCCAAAATGTGGATTTGACCTTATTGCCTACGCAGCGTTATGGAGTAGTCGGCGCCAATGGTACAGGCAAGTCTACTTTTTTAAAAATATTAGCAGGCGAAGAACAAGCATCACATGGCACTGTTGAAAAAGCAAAAAGTCATAAAATAGGTATTTTGAAGCAAGATCATTTTCGTTATGAACAGGATCGTCTTGTTGATGTTGTTATTCGTGGAAACCACGTTTTGTGGGATGCGCTTACCGAAAAAGAGAGCTTGTACTCTAAAGAAACTTTTACTGAGGACGATGGTTATCGTCTGAGTGAGTTAGAAGAAATCGTAATGAATCAGGGTGGTTATGAAGCTGAGTCTACAGTAAAAAATTTATTGCTTGGCTTAGGCATTGCCGAAAAGTTTCATTATGGTCCCTTGAGTGCTTTATCAGGTGGTTACAAATTACGTGTTTTATTGGCACAAGTTCTTTATCAACAACCAGATATTATGTTACTCGATGAACCAACTAACCACTTGGATATTATATCGATTGCATGGTTGGAAGAATTCCTAAAAACATCATTTAAAGGATTATTGATTTTTATCTCTCATGATAGAAGTTTTCTCAATAATACTTCCACGAATATACTTGATATTGATTATGATACGATACTCGATTACCCAGGAAATTATGATAAATTTTGTTTTGCTAAAGAGGAACGCTTACGCTTGAAACAAAGTGAGCTGAAAAACCAGGAAAAACGAATTGATGCGTTGCAAGGTTTTGTTGATCGCTTTGGCGCAAAAGCAAGTAAAGCAAGCCAGGCGGCGTCACGTCAAAAAATGATAGAGCGGATAGAGTTGGTTGAGATCAAAGAATCTAATATTTTCAAACCCTATTTTAATTTCCAGCAAAAGAAATCTTCCGGAAAATTAGTTGTTCAAGTAGAACAGTTGCACAAAAAATTTGATGAGCGAGTATTATTAAAAAATGTATCGGTTACCATACAACGTGGCGATAAATGTGCCATTATAGGACCCAATGGCATTGGAAAATCTACTTTACTGAAAATTCTATTAAGGGAATTACACTCAGATCAGGGACATTTTGAATGGAGTGACACTGTAAACGTTGGTTATTTTGCCCAAGATTATCGAACTCAACTCAATCCAGAACAAACTATTTTGCAATGGATGGAGGATAATATAGCTGCATCCTCACAGGAAATCAGGAAAGTGCTTGGTCAAGTACTATTTCGCGGAGCAGATGTTGATAAAAAGATTGCAGTATTAAGTGGTGGAGAGTCTGCTCGGTTAATTATGGCCAAATTAATTTTGGAAAAACATAATGTTTTGATATTTGATGAGCCAACCAACCATTTAGATCTTGAATCGATAGACGCCTTAATCGAAGCAATTCAGTTGTTCCCAGGAACCGTATTATTTGTTAGCCATAATCGTTATTTTATTGATGACATTGCAACACGTATCATTGTCCTAACCGAACAATATGGAGTGCAGGATTTTCTTGGTAATTACAATGATTATTTAGAACAGTATGGAAAAGATTATCTTGCAACGGCATAACATGAATCCGTTTTGAAGAGCAATCTTGATTTTGTCGGGCCTTGGCCCGACCTGCTTACTTTTAAAAATACTCAATACAGTCATCTTATGAACGCGCAACGTGCCACTGACCATTCATGAAAAAAGGTTGTGTCCACTGCATTTGTAACTGTTCGTTTTTATCTTTAAGTGATTGTGTTAATTGATTTGCTCGCACTGTGACTGAATGATTTGAGCCATCAACCTTTTTAATAGAAATTAAATTGCTTTGTTGATAGTTAATAAATTGCGGCAATAAAATGTCAACGTTAGCGTCTTTTGCATCAACATCAATAATACAATCATCAAGATTAACAACATACTGGGCATTTTCATTACTGTGAATCGTTCTGTGTTTGCAATGATTTGCTGAGGATACTAATAATTCATTTGTATTATATTTTTTAGCTTGGGCAAGACGATTCAAAAACTCAGCAAGATCGCCACTATAGCCACATAAGTTAATGCGAATGAAGGCGTCTGTCGCGCCCATCGCGTTACCATTATCCACTGCGACATTAAGATCTTTAAGCAGAACTTGCTCGCCGGTCATTTTTGAAATGTCTGGACTATTGAGTTTTGCAAAAAAAGTAGGGCTACCTGGAATGCTGATGACTTCCGTTCCAGGATAACGCTTCAGCATTTCCTCTTTGACAATGTTATGCCGCTTTACAATGGTATTAAAGGCATCCGTACGTAGGGCTTGTCCTGCATCAGGAAGTGCGGCTAGGGCGGACATAAGATTCAACGCGTCAGCAACACCTGGAGTGCTTTCTCCTGTGGTTAACTTCCAGACATAGGAAAAGAAATTAGGAAAAATACTGGCAGCATATGCATCACTCATAGGAAACCACATATAACCCAGACGATATCCCGGTTTTCCAAGTGCTTTGGAAACAGAATTAAACGCCAAAACATGTTTTCCCTCATTTCTTGCCTTGGCAAGCCAAGCCATATTGTCTTTAATATATCCCGTACCATCACTACCATAAGATGGTGAAGAAAAGACTAAATCAGCAATGATGATGTTTGCTTGAGTATATGGCTTGCGGAATTTGCCATCAGGATTATTGGGCGAGGTTACAAATTCAACCACGATTTCATCCGGTTTTGGCTTCACTTCACTCGGATCGTTAAAGCCCTGAAAGCGCGCATTTGGATAGGGTCGATAAGTTACGGCGTGCTCATGGAATGAATAAAAAGGTATCTTTTCAACAAAAAGGAAGTGTTTTTGTGGCTCAGATGCAGCAATTGCATAAACTAGAGCAAAAATAATTTGTAGTGAGCCATTGGATGGACAAAAGGTATATTTTGTTTCATGAGGATCAAGAAACAATTCTTTATTACCAATGCGTGCATGATATGCGCGAAGCGCTTGATCGACCTCATTAAAAAAGGCCACGCTTGAAGGAATCAGTAGACTTTTTTCACCAGGTTGTCCCAAATAAACGGCACTGTCAAAAACATGCACTGCTGGAGGGTTAAGTAAGCCATAACGTTGGTATAATTCAGTAAACATTGGCGTCTCGTTTGGCCGCATGTAAATGAGCGGATCAGCGGCGTTGGCAGAAGCAGTGACAAATACAAACAATAAAAGAATCTTAGACTTAAATACTGCCTTCAAAAAATTTGTTCTAAGCATCAACCAATCTCCTATAAATCAGCTCCTTTTATTCATAGTTACAATAAGGTCACAAAGGGTCAAGTTTTTTTATTTATGTTATTGGCGCCATTGAATCATTATAGATATTGGCGTGTACACTCGAAAGTGGCCGAATTTAGCGATTCATTGTAATTTTGTCGGGCCTTGGGCCGACGATTCCTTTGACTCAATAAAAAATTCATCAGGAGTTAAGCTTTGAATTTTGCATGAGTCAGCCTTCATCTTTAAGTAAATCAAGAAATTCATCAATTGTATCTGGAGTTGCTTTCTTATAATTACCGCGTCTACTGATAAAACTTCCCGCAAGCTCTTTAAGATTCAGCATCATTTCAGTTGCTTTGACACAGACGGCGATGCCATTAACTACAATTGCGTCATCGATTATAAATTCCTTTTGTCGGGCAAATAACAACATGGGAAGACCGCCCGCTAAAATGATCACTTCTACTCCTTTGGCAACCATTGGTCTTATTTGTTGGGTAAAATCATCAAGCATCTTTTGATAAATCACGGTGTCGCTAAAAGCCAGTTCAAAATCTTTTACTTGCGCATTGACGGCATTCACCATAATTACCCTCTCTTGCAGGCCATAATGGCGAATTTGATTTTCATGCCAGGGAATAAATACTGGATTAATCGTAACAAGACCAATTTTATAACCTAGGCTGCACGCATGGAGCATATTGGCCTCACCAAGACCAATGACTGGAATATCCAGAACCGCTTTTATTTCATTGATTCCAGGCTCTTGGAAATGGCCTATAACAAAGGCATCGTAACCTTTTTTTTCAGCTTCGATTGCATTATGAATTGTTTGCATTGCACAGCGAAACTCAGTGAGGGGATGCAGATTTTTGTCTGGCGGTGTTAGGCCATGTACTTCAAACTGGAAGTTTTTATCAGCATATTGGTTTAAGTGAGTTTGTAGATGCTTGATGTAATTTGCCTGTTGTTTGGGATCCACAAAACTTTGATACCAAATCCGTTTAGTCGTATTCAAAATGATATCCTCTTAATTATTGGGGGATGGTAAATTTCTGAATCATTCAAGTATAGATAAAAAGCTAGGCTTTTATCTAGAGTGAAATATTCCGGGGACGGTCCGGGACGGCCCCGATGTGTTTTGAACAAGTTGACTAATAATTAACGGGGTCCGTCCCCATATTTACAGGTGTTCCACAAACAACGGCAGTACTTGATGGAGGAAGAATACAGGCTAAACTAGAAGTTTGTGAGCATTTGACCACATGGAGATAAGGATCAAGCGCGCAAGCTCCGGCTCCGCAAACAATTTGATGATTATG
>NZ_MKTO01000016.1:0-13548 GCF_001897665.1 Legionella sp. 39-23
TAATGTCCTTTACTTAATTTAGGAGATAGGGAAATGAAGAAGTGTTCAATACTTTTAGGACTCACATTAATAAGTTCATGTGCTTTTGCAATGGATCAATCAAATATGGGACAAATGTCTGTGAATGAAAATCATTGTCCTAAAGATAAAAAACAAACTGCAGCACTTGAAAAAGAATACCTGCAAATGATGCTTACTCATCACCAACAAGGAATGCAAATAATGGAGCTAGCTATAAAAAAATCTCAAAATCCAAAAATAGTGGCTATTTCAAAGAAAATGCTCGCGCGGCAAGGCAGGGAAGTTGTTAAAATGAAAGAACTACTCAGTAAATTACCCGCTACCTCTGCAGCCAATTATCAAATTCCTGGAATGAAACCTATGGAGATGAAGTCGTTTGACCAGCTTTCAGGCAAAGAGTTTGATGATATGTATATAAGTGAAATGAGTGATCACTTTAAAGGAGGCATGCAAATGACGGCTTACTTACTAAAATGTAGCCATGATCCCAAGATTAGAGAAATTTTGAAATCAATCCATAACAAACAATCCGATGTTCAGAAATTAGAACAGCTGCATAGTTAAACCTGAGGCAATATATAATCAAATCAGCCATTCTTGCCATTGAGAATGGCTATAACAATTTGTATTTTTGGTTGCTTCTTGTGGATAAATACAATTGGTCGGATTTTCCTATATTAGATCCTCACGCTGCCTTAAAATAGCCTAAGCAAGCCTGGTTGCCTGCTGATCAGATCTCAGTCAAATTTTTGATCAAGAGATAGCCTTCTACACGCTCTTGGAATTTAAACCAACCACCCCAGAGCGTTTTCCAACTGGCTTTTCCTAATTTCTTTGTGTCTGTCCATCCGCCTAGTTTTGCAATAGATTTATAAATCCACTCTGCATCAAGCTATATTGCAGGAAAGAAGACCGCCGACTTTTTTAAGATTTTCTTTTCGATTTTCAGGCGTTTATTTTCTTCCTGCAGGCGACGTATCTCTAATTGTTCTGCTGTTAACTTGCCATTTCCTCGAAATGCTTGCCCATCTTGTTCTTTGTGTTCTTTTATCCATCGACTTAGTCGCGCTTGAGCAATGCCTAAATTATTTGCTGCTTTTGTTACCCCATAACCTTGTTCTAAAACGAGACTAATTCCATCCGGCTTAAATTTGGGGGGTATTTCTTTCTTATCGGCATTACTTTCTCCAGTTAAGTGCATTATCTCTTAACTCGGGTGGTCAAATCTATTAAACCACGTAAGTACACATTAGGTCATGAAGCGATTATAATCCGATTAATTTGTAACTTATTTCATTACTTTCTAAAAATATTGGTAATGCTGGAGGACAGGTAACTTAGCAATCTTATCAAAATGCAGCTTGGCTGTTGAAAAAGATTATAAGTTTATCCATCCTCTTGGTTCCCGATGAAAAACCTTTTCGTTTTATCCAGGAAATCTAAAAGCGGTTAACGCTTATTTTCTTATTCGATTCGTCAACTGAGCGAACTCTTGTTTGTCTTCACAATCCGAAGCAGAGAGAAAATTGTGTAATCGATGTCACGTTACGTCTTTATGTATTGCAAGGAATTAAGTAATGAAAAAAAATCGTCAATTTGACTTTAGAGAAGAATATTTTATTTTTTTTATTAAGGAACGGGTATCCAAAATGGTTCACGATCTACGTGAATTGCATGCCTTTTTAGATTTTTATGGTGTTCTGAGCGATGAGCTAAGCAATAAAAGTACGGAACTCTTATCATATAAAAATATTCATATCTTTCTGTCCTTAAAAAAGAGGATAGACAATCCAAATAAATTTTATAACCAAGATGTTTTTTTTGCTAAGATTGCCTCTCAAAAGATAATTGATAAAGAACAACTTGGGAAACATTGGGCTGATTTTTTTTTAGTGTGCCAAGAACTCCAAACAACTATCGTCAACACTTTTGATAATAGACTTCGCTTTACTGATAAAAGTCTTAACGCAGGAGACATATCCAAGCCGAGTATTGAGGATGAGCTGTGCCAATTGATAACACATCTTTACAGTCAAATCAGGGAGTTAAAGTTAAAAACTCATGAATTAATTGTGTTTTTGAACGCTTATGAATTAACTGAAGAAAAAACCTCAGTTTCTTCTGTTATACCATCACATGAAGAGCATCTTTTTTTTTCGATGCCAGAAGAAGTACTAGTCAGTATTTTGACTCATTGTGATATAGAAGATTTATTAGCCGCCCAGATTGCATCAAAAAATTTATCGAGAGTGGCAGCAACAGCTTTTGCGGTCCGCTTTAAAAAAAATCCAGCTCAGGTCATATCTCATTTAAGTCAAATAGCACCCAAAGAAGCTTATGACTTTGTTGAAGGTTATCGATGTACAAGTGAATACAAGGCTCTAAAAAGCCTGGTTGAGAATAAAATGCCGATGTCTGATCACGAAGTAGCATGTTACATGCTGACTCGACACCATAAAGCGCTCCCTGACATCGAACAGTTAATAAATGTCTCGAATGCGCCATATCTTGATGAGAAGACGAGAGTGCATCTACGTGTACTTACCCGACTTGCCCAGAAGGTTGATAAGCATTATCTCGATGCGAAGACGATAAGGTATCTACAAGAGCTTATCCAACCTCCCCAGAAGGTTGATAAACCATATCTCGATGATAAGACGAGAGAGCATCTATATGTGTATGCCCCAGAGGTTGATAGAGAAAAATCAACTGCATTATTCGATTTATTTAAGACAAATTTTCCTAAAACTTACCTCAATCTTTTACCTTTCATCAGCTTGATGGAGGTAGATCTGGCTGGAGCTGATTTATCGCATGCCTCGCTATCCCATTTTTGTTTTGGCTGGCAGGATATGTCTGCAATGATCTTGTTTCACGCAAATTTAAGCTATGCGGATTTGAACTCAAGTTTACTGAGTCAAGCAAATTTGCGGCAAGCAAATCTTCTCCATGCTATTCTGGTAAAAGCTTGTTTGGATAATGCTCTGCTTGAAAAAGCAAACTTAAGCCATGCGAATATGCGGAACGTCAAACTGAGACAAGCAAATTTGAAGCAGGCAATTTTGAGATGGGCTGATTTGAGTGGTGCCGTGTTTGAGGGCACTTTAATTGAGGGGGCTGATTTTACAGGCACAAACTTAGCCTATGCTCGGTTTATTAACGTGGATATGCGCACAATAGACTTAAGTCAACTCAATGTTGAATGGACTTATTTGAAAAAGGTGCGTCTGGTTTCTGAGGCAGCTCTTGAAGATCCGGAGAAATTGGAAGATTTTTTTAACTCATTTGAAAAAAATCTTGTGACTCATACTCCTGGAAGTAGAATGAAATGGCGTATCCAGATGTTAAAGGATCTGAAACGATTAATGATTCCATCTGCACTCAAGCCTGAAACAAAGATGCTATTTTTAAAAAAAATACTCGCTCATTATCCTCCTGAAACATTCTCAAGCACTATTTTTATCAAAAAGCATCCATTTAAATATCTGTTTGAACAATTTGAATTAACCCAAGTGGATCACTCAATGGAGGAGGTAGAGCGTCCCTTGCAAGATGAAGTAATTTCCATATTAGATGAACTTCAGTATCGTATTGATAATTCTTCTAGTGGTATGCGCATCTCATTGTTGGACTTAGAAGACCGATTTGCTCAATGTTTCTCCCAGGTTCCTAAATTAACTAACGTGAATCAAATTTGTCAGTTATCCAGCCATCATTTTTTTCTTCTTCAACTGATCTACTTCATAAACGCTCACAATTCAGTGTTGAACCCCTATTTAGTGAATTATCCCCAAAATAATCTGGGGGGGCCTCGGGATCCAAAGCATTATGCCAGTCAAATCTTTGATGGCCAGTTGTTTGACATTGAGCAGTTACAAACAATTCAACCCGAAGAGCTTGAGACTTATCTTTACGGGGATGAGGATTTTGTTATCAATCGATACGGCTCCTTAAGCTTGAATAGAGTCAAATTAGGCGGGCTATTGTTCAGTTATTATCCATATAAGAAAGGCACTTGCTCATCTGTTGAGATTATTGATTTTCAGAATAGGCGATTAAAATTTGTTTTTAATTTCCTTATGGGACAATGTCCTTTGTTACCAATAGAAATGTACTTTCCTTTGAACGTATTCGGGGATTTGGGGCGTAGAGCGACTTTTGACGCCAAGGATATCTTTGATATGCGAGCAGGGCTCGAACTGAGAGCAAGCATTACTTATTATATTTTTGCGACGCAAAAAGGCCCTATACCTGATTTGATTCCAATCAAGAGAATCGTGCCACGCCCTGAAAACAAAAATACTGAAGCCTGCATAAATGCTCGGGATGATAAAGATGAAATTCCTGATTTGATTCCAACCAAGAGAATCGTGCCATGCCCTGAAAACAAAAATCCTGAAGCCTGCATAAATACTCGGGATGATAAAGATGAAATTCCTTTACTGGGAGAGAACCGTTATGGCTTATATCACCGAAAAGAGAACAACGACTCTCGTCTATTGGTAGCTGAAAAAATGCTTTGCGTGCTGACGTAGGTAAATTTGAGGTCACTGTTTTGTGACCTCAAATCAAGCTTGTTGTTGCTTGTTTCATTGACGGCCCAACGACGTCAAAATTCGTTAGTAAGGACACCCAACAGATGTCGGATGACTTGTCATGGTTATTATTTAGAGTAACATCGAAAAATTCGGCTCCGTTGCAAAAACGAAGGCTAGTTTATACTTCAAGGTATACTATTAACCGGAAAACCGAATGCGCTCAACAAAACCTGTAGCATTTAAATGGCGTCATTTTCATGGAGAAGTAAGACGATTTCAGTCTATGAAGACTGCTTACGCTACTATTAAGGGATTTGAAATCATGCGAATGTTTAAAAAAGGACAGTTCAGTATTTGGATGTATGGAACACGGACTGAAGTGTCTATTATTAATGAACAATTTGGCCTATACAGCTGAGATCCGTCCAAAAGTTAAGATTTTTTATGTTGATTCTTTTTTGCAACGGAGCCGGTCGCCGAATAAATCACGACATATTAAATTGCAATAGAGCAGAGTATGGCGCAGGCATCATAAAAACGTTGGCGGATAGATTACAAATAAAATTTGCACGAGGTTTTGGATTACGAGTTATTCATCGTTGCGTGCAATTTGAAAGGCTTTTTTCCGAGGAGAAAATAGTTTTATCGCTAAGCCAACATCTTAAGTGGACTCATTTTGTATCTTTATTAAATATAAATAATCAGTTTAAAAGAGAGTTTTATGCCGAAATGTGTGTGTCGAAAAATGGAGCACAAGAGAATTATCAAAAAAAATTGATGAAATGTTATTTGAAAGAACAGCTATTGCAAAGAAACCTGAAAAGGTACGCTGTAGCCCTTATGTGGCATGGGTTACAGGCTTGTTTTAAAAGTGAAGTGACCCATTTGCACACGTATCTTGACTGCCTGCGTAAAATTTTAATCAGGGTAACGAAATATTGGCTTAAAGCTCGTCGCATCTTCCCACGTTATAGCAGGATCATTGCCAGTATCCCATTGTTTCCATGAAGCATTTTCTTTTAAACGATGTTGCGCTCGCATCAAATCCAAACTCTGTTGTAATGCAGCTAAATCTTGTGCTTCATAGAGGGTAAGATGTCGAGAAGGTGTTCTTCCTTGACTACTGTATCGCGTGCAAGCCGTCCAGGTTGGTACATCCGAAAGATTTCTGGGTAAATAATGATCTTCATACCAATCATCAAAAAGTGCTATTTTTTTAGGTATTACTTCAACACTCACCATAAAAAATGGATTGTTAAAAAGCGTTTTTTCCATACCTCGAGGATGTTGATAACGCTGAGTGTAAATACAGGCACTTTCCAAATGGTGCAAGTCATTGGTTTGAAACTTACTCCATTCAGCCTTTTCTTTTTCTCTGCCTGAGCGTTCTTTAATGGCTTCAAGAATAGAAGAGGAAGGCGTTTCGCTATCGCATCCATAGATAGTAAGAAATTGTTTATTATAATATCGAAGCGTACCCTCTACATTATGTTCTTGATAACGTCTTGCAAACTTAATTTCAGGAATAATTTTCATTAAATTTGGAATATAGCGGTGATGATAAAATTCATTAAAATCTGCTTCTTTTTCAGGAGAAATACTTAAGCTGACAAGAATTATTGTTTTATTAGTCATGAGTGAGTGCTCGCTAATGGGAAGCCAGTCAACACATTTTTATAAGCGTGAATGGTTACTTGTTGATAGGCTTTTACTTTTAAATAAGGTTCTTCATTCAACCAAGTTTCTGCTTCTTCAAGAGAATTAAATTTCGCAATAATTAATCCGCCCATTGGGACTCCAAGATGCTTTGTATCAAGCAAAGGGCCAGCTAAAAAAAGCCTTCCTTCATTCTTCAATTTTTCTAATCTTGCCACGTGTTCTTCTCGAACAAGTTTCCTTTTTTCGCTGGAATTTGCACTATCTATACAGATAAAAGCATAATAGTTTTCAAAAGAAAGTTCTTCATACATGGTCTATACTACCAAGTTTTAGCAAATACTAAAATTATAGCCTACATTTCCACGAATTTTTTGTAAGTTAGTTATCTTCCTTCTCTGGTTGTTGTCTTTTTAAATAATTATAAAACAATGGATTTCCAATTTTATAAATCTTACAAATTTCAGCCACTGTATTTTTTTGTTCGTTGTACATTTCAATCATACGTTTAATTTGCTGATTATCGAGCAGTGATGGTCTATACCACCCATATAGTCGAACGTCTATAGCAGTAAATCGAGATTTGAAATAGATTTAGAAGTTCATATTGAATTAGAAGCAGACTAAACATTTTTTTAATAGAGGCACCATTTGCAGAAAATTTCAGCACCAAGACCCATTAAAATTGCACTCTGTAAACACCCTATAAAATTTTTTAAAGGCGAATTGCATAACCCTTTGATTTATATGGTCGGAGTGACAGGAATTGAACCTGCGACCCCTGCCTCCCGAAGGCGATTTAAATTAATTCTCAATGCATTCCCATGTATCTCCATTGTAAAAATATTAATTATTTTCATGGTGTTATATTTGTTTTTGATGCATTGTCATTTATCGTCGTGTTACACTCTACAATAAATTTGCACTCTACATGCACTCTGTTAAATGAGTCAGGCAATGCCTGACTCATTTAAAGATACAGTTAAAGTACGTATCGTAAATTAAAAAATTTAAAATCTATGTCACTTAGTGTTATAATTATATAAAAGAGTTAATTCATGGATATTTTTAAAAACAAGGCATTCCACAATTGGACGGAAGATTATGGAATTGCTGATGCAATATTAATTAAAGCAGTGAATGAAATGAACACAGGCGCATTTGAAGCTAATTTAGGTGGCAATGTTTACAAGAAGAGGATTTCTCTAGGAAACAAGGGTAAAAGTGGTGGTGCCAGAACCATTTTAGCTTTCAAAATGAATGATAAGGCTTTCTTTATTTATGCTTTTGCTAAAAATATCCAAGACAATATAAGCGAAAAAGAACTTAAAGCATTAAAACAATTGGCAAAGGTTTATTTTAGTTTTAGTAATGAAGAGTTAAATAAGGCGATTCAAGAAGGTACCTTGTTTAGGGTGGAGATGCAAAATGGATAAATCAATTTTAGAAGTGGTGCATGAAACAGCTAAAGGGCTATATGATGTAGGACTTGTCGACGCGACAACAATGCATAAGTTTGATGAGTTATGCTTACCGCAAGTAAAGGAATTTACAGCAAAAGAAATTAAATTGATTCGCTTAAAAGAACAAGTGAGCCAAGCTGTATTTGCCAAATATTTAAATACTTCTGCTTCAACCATCAAGCAATGGGAGCAGGGGGAAAAGCATCCTCGAGGTACATCTTTAAAGCTATTGAATTTAGTTGCTCAAAAAGGTTTGTCTGTTTTGGTTTAATAATATGGACTTATTTACTTAAGGGTGACAGATGTTAGCTAAGATCAGCAATTCCCTAATCAAACAGTTAGTTCCTCGTGAAAAAGAATATGATGTCAGAGATATTAATCTGAAAGGTTTTCTTATCAGAGTTCAACCCTCCGGAAGTATGGCCTACATTTGTCAGTATAAAAGGGGAAGACGTGTTAACCTCGGAAAGGTAGGCGTAATCTCGGCAGCACAAGCTCGAGAAAAAGCTATTGAAGTATTAAGCAATTTTCATAAAGGAATTGAGCCGACAGTCAAAAAAGGAATTAACAAACCCAAAACGCTCCAAGAGTTTATCGAGAACGAATATAAGCCTTGGGCTTTGTCTCATCATAAACGAGGAGTAGAAACACTCGCAGCCCTCAATCGATGCTTTAAGAACCTATATCCTAAACCTCTTGCTGAAATTACCCCTGCTGTTCTAGAGCAGTGGCGTGTTAAGCGTTTAAATGAGGGTACAGCTCATGCCACAATTAATCGAAATATTACTACTCTTAAATCTTTAATCACGAAAGCGACTGAATGGGGATTTTTAAAGGAGAATACACTAAGAAATTTAAAACAATTCAAAGTTGATCGCTCACCGAAGGTCAGATACTTATCTTTGGAGGAGGAAGTGCGCTTGCGCCAAGCTCTTTTAGAGCGAGAAAGGCAATTGAAGCAAGAAAGGATAAGTGCAAATGAATGGCGCAAAGTGCGAGGTCATTCCTTGTATCCAGAGTTTGCAGATAATGAGCTTTTTGATTATTTAATGCCAATGGTACTTATCTCCATCAATACTGGCTTACGAAGAGGAGAGTTATTTAATTTAACTTGGGAAATGATAAATCTTTCAGAACGATCTCTTATTCTTGGTGGTGAAATTACTAAAAATAGCAGTTCTCGTTATATTCCATTAAATGACGAAGCCTATAATCTTTTAAATCAACTGTACAGCAAAAGTGAGCTTAAAAAAGGACTTGTTTTCCCAAGTAAAAATAATCAACCCTTTAATCACGTGAAGCGCTCTTGGGCTTCAGTTTTAGGAAAAGCCGAAATCGCTCAATTTAGATGGCATGATTTACGACATCATTTTGCGAGTAAATTAGTGATGGCTGGTGTTGATTTAAATACTGTTCGTGAATTATTAGGACATTCCGACATTAAAATGACACTAAGATATGCTCACTTAGCACCAGAATATAAAATCAATGCAGTTAAGAAAATTGACTGGTCATTTAAAAACAATGCAGTTCAAATTTAATCCACACCTTTTAAATTGATCTATCGATCAGGCAGGTGAATATTGATAGTGACAATTGGTACCTATCGATAAGAACAAATTGCTCTGACGGTAGTGATAAATAGTACCTACGGTCGATACAATTTGATCCTACGGTAGGTGCAAATTGCACCTAGCAATAACATAGATTACATACATAGATTACTTACAATAATTACACGCAAAATGAATGTAAAATTTTATTGCAAAAAATAATTTGAAGTTTTTAATAAATGTTAAGAACTTATCAAATTTTCATATCTAAATTTTTAATCTACACAAACTATAACAATCCATGTTAGATAAGTGCGTGTTTCTTGAGATAGATAACGTATCTTATCTATCTCAAACATAAATCTATCGAAAAAAAACAAAAGCAGAATCTATTAAATAGCTCGATCTCTAAAATCAGAAAAATCAAAAATTTGGGATAGATAAGATTTTAATAGAAGGGAGTTTGCAATCTGCACCCTGGGTATAATCTCTTCTCAGTTTATAAGTTTTATTGGCTTTTGGCCTTATAAAGGGTATTTTAGAGAAATATAGAATTTAAAAAGTGTATTGAGCGTATATGTCTGAAATTGTTCGGATCGTAAGAGTATTTCTAGCCTCACCTGGAGACTTGGGAGAAGAACGCGCACTGGTAAATGAAGCAGTTGTAGAAATCAATAAGCAAATTGGTCGTTACCACGGTTATATTGTTGAGTTAAAAGGATGGGAAGACACTCTTTCTGGCAGGGGAAGGCCGCAAGAAATAATTAATAAAGAACTCGACGAATGTGAACTATTTATTGGCATGATCTGGAAAAAATGGGGCACCCCTCCTAGTAAAGTTGGGCCGTTCACTTCTGGTTTTGAAGAGGAGTTTATGCGTGTCCTTAATAAATCAGAAGAAGAGCGCGCACCTGAAATAGCAATGTACTTCAAAAAAATTAATCAAGAGCTTCTAAATGATCCAGGTGACGATTTAAAAAAAGTTTTAGCTTTTAGAGATACCTTAATAAACGGCAAGAATGTATTGTTCCAAGAATTTACTCAGCCAAATAATCTGCAATCCCTTGTTCGTCATAAACTAACCAATTATATATTGGCTCTTGCTGATAAGGAAAAGAAGCATGAGGAAGTTGAGAGGTCACAATCAAAAAACATGGCAGCAAAAAGTGATCATGGAGTAGATGATCTTGCCCAAAGTCTGTTCACTGCGGAAGGGCATATATTTTTAGAAGAGTTTTTAGAGAGAACAAAAGTTTCAAATCGAGAAGAAATATCTCAATTAGATGTTGCTCGATTAAGACTATTATCCAATACTATAACAGTCTCCGGTAATGATAAGCCTTCTATAGGCCCCCATGACGCAAATATATTATTTCGAAATAGATTGGTATCTTATGGAGTAAATGAGATTTCAACTTTATTTGATGCTGGTTTGCAAAGTTTTCAACATGAAAATATACCCTTATGGCATTGGTATAGCAGATTTCATAACGAAGTTAGTGAAATTGGCTTACAATTCAAGTCTCTATCGGAAGATAGAATTGCAATTGGCGCTTTAGAAGTTATGAGACTTATAGGTGCATTTTTACCATCAGATGGAAAAGATTTAAATCGTAAGCTCTTTATCGATCATTGGTTAAGTGAGAATAATACAGACGACATAAAGGTCTCTGCCTTGCGATATTTAAAATATCATGGAAAAAATGAGGACTTGGATAATATTCAAAAAGAGCTAGATAGAGCCAATTCCAAAACTTTTAAAATTGCGTTAGAAGCTAAAATAGCAATCCAACTTAGATACAAAAAATCAGATGCTCTTAACACGATTTTCACTTACTCATTTGAAACTATTGATAAGAAACTTCTTTGTGAGGTTCTTTCTTTACCGCAGCCCGTTTCAGATGACCTGCTCAGAGCGGGACTTAAACATAGAAATAAAGAAGTTAGATTGGAAAGCCTTAACAGGCTAGTAAATAGCAACTCCCTAAAGCAAGGTGATTTGAAACAGCTTTATGATGATCCTAGTGCCCAAGTTCGTAAAAGAGCTGTTGAACTGACAATTTTTGCAGGCGAAACTTTTAGTGAAAAAGAACTAAAAAGCATACTTATTAAACCTTCTAATAGTGCGGGACTTCTTGGTGGGTATATGCAATCTGAGGAAGAGGCTGAGGCTGAGGCGTGTTACTATTCGCTTTTATTTTCTCAATACATGAAAATGCCTGAAGAAAAGTTATTAGGAGAAATTAAAGACGACTTTCCCTTTCATGATATTCCTTATTTGGCTCTTTGTGAAAAATACTTCAAAAAATATGCTAGTGCTCTCAGAGAAAATGTTGACAATCGATTTCAGAAACAGTTTGAAAAAATGATTAAATATTTAGAAGGTATTGGAGCTAGTGAAGAAACCATAAAAGACACTCGTAACCTGGAAGAATACATTAGAAAGAAACTGACACGAAGAGGGCTGGATCTTTTATGCAGGAACTCTCAGGTAGCTGATTTGGAAAGGGTGAGAGCAAACTTACAGTCTGGCTATATACAAAGCTCATATGATGAGATTTCGTATTTACAAAAACATGGAGAGTGGGAGGACATACCTTTAATTATTAACTTGGAAAGAGACAATGCCTCTCGACGAAATGTTTTAACTATTTTGGCAAAGGATCATAATTGGTATAAACATCTGGGTGGTGCTATCTATAACATTGGCAAAGATCGCCCTGATGATTTGTTTAATCTGGAAATGCCTTTTACAGTACTGATAGAAGTTATAAAACAATCCAATCCAGCAAGATTTTTAGAAATCTCACAGGCTACTATTAATAAACTTTTGAATAATGAGCATGATGGCATTAGGAAATACGTATCACTAAAAATTATTCAAGCGTTTAGTCAAACTAAAATAAATAAATTGCTGAATGAATACCTGGAAGAAGATTATCGTTACTACAATGTCATTTTTTGGCTTGATTTTGGAGTGTCCGTATCGAAAAAAGTGGTTAAATCGTCTGTTAATATAATACTTCGAGAAGCTTTCTAAATGTAAGAATTTAAAAAGAGATATATAGTGACTATCTAAAAATTTTGAAAAACTGACCTACAACTCTAAACTAGTAAATTATGTCGAAAAATTTTCTGTTTTCTTTATTTGGATAACCTAACACATTCGTTACCCTATCCCAGTTAATCTCATGTTGAATATAATAGCTGAGTAATGAGTAAGTTAATCACCATTTTGTTCTAGTATATCTTGAATGTCCTTTTTTTATTTTGAAATTATAATACTAAGTGATGTAATTAAAAGTTACTCTCGCACTTTGGCTAATAAGATATCCAAATTTTTATCATGGAATTCTTTCCATTTATTGTAAGCATTTAAACTTTCTTCGAACTTTGGATAAGTATCCTCATATGACATTTCACCATTATGATGTCTTTTTACTTGATCTAGCCATTCCTCTTCTAATCTAATATGCTCATCATAAAGACGTCGGTTCTCATCGAATATCTCAAAATCCTTTTCTGTTATATATTTCATCTTTTTTCCGTTAGTTGTACCTTTCATTTCTGAGCCTGGGTAAGATTATCCATATTAATTTTAGTAAAAAATTATCAATTTGGAAAGTTACTCTGCATAACCTGATTAAGCTTTGGGTAAATAAAATTTTAGACCCACAACATACTTTCAAGTGCGGCTTAAAGAGGAGAAGGGGAGTACAAATCATCAAATAATCATTTTAAGTCTGATTACTTTGAAAAGCAGATCGCGATAAAAAGTAATTTAATTAAGTACAAAGACAACTATATAGAAACTATTTATCAATCACCAACGTGCAATTGTATGCACTTAAAAACTTGATAATTTTTAAATTAAAATAAAGGCTAAACAACAAAATAATTTTTTAATAAATATCAAGATAACACACCTTTCGCATGTCATAAATATTCATTATAACTTATTGATTATTATATTATTAGTTAAAAAATTTCATGAAAATTTA
This sequence comes from Legionella sp. 39-23, assembly GCF_001897665.1. NCBI lineage: Bacteria > Pseudomonadati > Pseudomonadota > Gammaproteobacteria > Legionellales > Legionellaceae > Legionella > Legionella sp. 39-23. The sequence continues at coordinate 13,233 of NZ_MKTO01000016.1, forward strand.
TGCAATAAATGCGGTGAATTGTGGTGAATGATTTGGTGAACGGAAAATAAATGAAAATGTATTTATTTTCCTATGGTAAATGGTGTTTTTTTGTGTTTTTCACCATTGATTCATCATGGTTCATCACAATTAGATAGAGATTTGCCTCAAACTTAGATTTTTTGGTTGTCGAATAAATTACGGCAATGCCCTTTAATTATAGGTTTGTTGTTGGCTTTTCCAATGTGTTTTCAATATTTGTGGTATTTATTTTGACCTTTCCCCCCAAAATAAGACCATGACATTGATGAGATTTCCATTAAAATTACAATATTGG
>NZ_MKTO01000017.1:0-13108 GCF_001897665.1 Legionella sp. 39-23
ATTTTAAAATACCAGTTAGAAATAATTTAGATGAGAATTAGTTCTTAATTGATGTTATTTGCGATAGATAACGTACCTTATCTTTCACAAATATGACATGTTTGATAAAAAATCATTGGGACAATCCTTGAATTATCTGGATCCCACAAGCAACAATAACACAATGTTTGTGTTAGATAAGGTTTTCCGGATGCTGAGAGTTAATAAAGCTTTTTATAATAAAAGAGGAATAATCAAGAAAGCTTTCTTGAATCAATATTATGGTAGTACCAGGTTTGTGATGTTTTAAATCAATCGTTTTTATAACTTGTTCATTTGCTGAATTATTCAGCATTTCTATTGCACTTTCGGTTTCACTACGATAACGATCTATATCTAATCTTCCATTTGAATGCAGCAAACAATTTCTAATTTTTGAGATTTCCTCCAGCCTCTTCCAGAAATTTCCGGAGGTATCGTAACCTTGTTTAGCTAGTGCTTCTTTGAATCTCTTAATACCCGATAAATTCTTAATAGTTTTTTTGCAGCTTTCATGGTAGAGGGTTTCCTCTAGCAAAGCATATAATTGTAAGAAGGTGGACTGTATTAAAATATTTGTACTTTGATGATATAAGCTAAAATCTTCAAATTCATTAGCATTAAGCTCATTAGAATATATTTTTTTTAGATACGAGTTCGTTTCCCTGTCAACTGTATCAATTATTAAATAGTGAACTCTTAAAATAGAATCAAAATTATTGAATATTACTGATTTAAATGGGTCCATCAAGAGCTCCCCAAGATTAGCCGTATGTAATAAAATTATAGAGCTTCTTTATTCTCTCAAGTGGAGTTCGTTCCTTTCTTTTTTAAATATTTGTATAAGGTCGTTTTTGAGACACCAACTAATTCACGATATTTGGTTTATCGTCCTTGTCTTTTCATTATGGTTTGATTATTTTTTAATATGTTCTCTAGTGAGTAGAATGGTCATTTATTTTTCCTTATTTAGGATAGAATTGAAACAAAGAAAAGTTAACATTGATGTAACTGAGCTACGATATAAATAGATTAATTTTATAATAAGCTTAGAATCTAAATTGAGATAATGACAGAGTTAGGTGTTTAAGAAAGTTGATGGATTTTTTAATTAAACATAAATAGAGCAATAGAAATTAAAATAATAATCGATATAACTATGTGTTTATGATTAATGGAAAAAGACTGGTGTCTACGACTTGTATGGGAATTTTTGATTGCGGGTGTATAAGGATTTATATTCATAAATGGATGTTTTTTTAAGTAAGCTAATTCATATTCATGCCATAACGGTTGGTAGATTTTGTGTAGTGTAGTGTGATTTGATGGTTGGCCCCAAGAAGATACAAGCAATTTTATGTCAGATATCTTGAGTAACTTTAGATGTTTATAGCCAAGAGTATCATATTCAAAAGTTAATGATTTAATTTCTTTCCCTGGAATTGATTCGATAATATTGTATCCTGGACAATTACATCTTTCAGAAGAGGGAATTGAAAAAGAATCTATAGCAGCAAGCCAATACATCAATTTTAATTCATTATTGAAACCCATATTATTTTTTTTCTTTTCTCTGATTATAGTTCTTAGAGCAGTTATACCTTCCCTAAACGCAGCAGGTAATGGAAGATTATTTATGGCTGTTTGAAGTCGTTCATGGGGTTTATTTTTGTACTCTTTAATTTGGTCAGCCCAAAAAGTACCATTTTCAATATCTTGTCTTTGTTTTTCCCAAAAATCTTTTGCAAATTTTCCCGAATCGTCAAATGAGCCCGTTGCTAACCAATTAGAGTCCATGAAGAAATAATCCTATAAGTATATTTTTTAAATTTTAGACTATTTTATTTAATATCAGGAAGTATCATGGGATTTATAATTAATTGATAGGAGATTCATATTAATGTTTTAGTTCAAAATAACCACCGTTTGAATGAACCATTTATAAAAAGCTATTTATGACTTTTTTATCGCATTTCATCGTTTATTAAACTGTTTCATTTAAATATTGTTTAAGTTATTATGACTAAAACGTTTAAGTGAACTTTAATCATGTTAATTGGATATGCTCGTGTTTCTACTCGTAGCCAGAATTTGGATTTACAGATCGATGCTTTAAAAAAAGAAGGATGCGAAAAAATCTATCAGGATCAAATTAGCGGCTCCTTATTTAATCGTCCTGCATTAGATCAACTGCTATTAGATTTAAGAAAAGGTGATGTTTTAGTCATTTGGAAATTAGATAGGCTGGGGCGATCATTTAAAGACTTAATTAATTTAGTGAATTCCTTTATTGAAAAAGGTATTGGGTTAAGAAGTCTGAATGATCATATAGATACAACAACAGCACATGGTCGACTCATTTTTAATATCTTTGGTTCTCTTGCTGAGTTTGAGAGAGAATTAATTAAAGAGAGAACTATTGCGGGTTTAGATGCTGCGAGAGCTAGAGGTAAAAAAGGAGGTAGGCCTTCAGGTCTTTCAAAAGAGGCGCAGGCTAAAGCTCACTCAGCTGAACTAATATATAAAGAAGGGCAATTAAGTGTCTCTGAAATTTGTGAGCAGTTGAGTATTAGTCGGGCTACTTTTTATAAGTACTTAAAATTCCGAAAAGTTCCTATATCCGCTGAAAATTATAGAATTAAACCTAAGTATACGGTTTTCATTAGAAATGATTTACCTGAAGAAGTTTTTGAGGTTTAAATAAACAGCACCCATATCAAACTTTATTAGTGGTATGGCGCGTGCTGGTTTAACTGATCTTAGTGCATAAAAAATGATTTAATAATCGGTGGTGAGTTTCTGTGGTGGTACTATTACATCCCAATATCGGTTAAACGCTATCTTGACGCGCACCTCATTGATTCGCACTGACTAGATCAAGGCAATGAGAAACTTATAACAAAGGATCGATAGATGAGCATTTCAGGCATACGCTCCAACCGAGGGGATGGGTATCAGACGTTTGTAGCATTCGATTGGGCATTGACCGTTCTATCTGATCCGGACTTTCAGTGGATTGAGGTAGATTCGGCTACTTACACGTTGGTTGACGATGTAGTAGTCGGGAAAACTGACGGTACTAAGATTTGCTGCCAGTGCAAAAAAAACCAAACCAACTTCAAAGTATGGAAGATAGCCGATTTTGAGGATGAATTAGTTAAGGCGTCTAGTTTGCTGGCTGGTAACAAGAATGCCGAAGTTCGTTTCTATTCGCGCAGTCCTTTTGGTGCACTAGCTAAACTGCGTGAACATAGTACTACTCAACCCAATGAAATAAGCTACCGCGCGAGTTTGAGCAAAGAGGATAAAAAAATAGATGCTGATTTGGCACTTCTTTTTTCCAACCAGACTATCCATCTTTCAACTTACGATTTCCTCCGACGAACGACGTTTGAAACCAGCCCTGATCTGGATCGCATGGAGATTATTTTATTTGAACGTTTGCGTTATATGGCGTGCAATCCCCAAGTTGCATACAACGCCCTTTGGACTCGTCTTGATCAACTCGGGGCGCGAATAGACGGGAATAAGGTATTAGCTTTGGGCCAGCATCGCTTGACCAAAGACGATCTCAAGGCTGTTCTCCATCAAGCAGGAGCAATACTGGTACCGATCATGAATCTTGTAGAGGTGCGGAGATCCTTTGCCAGCACTTCAGCCATCGGGAGAATATGGCGTCGAGATATTGCGGGACAATGCATTACCACCCCAGTTTTGAATGAGCTAATCGCAGCCATTGATAGTGGAAAACGCACAATTTTGCTTCAAGGCCCGGCAGGTTCTGGAAAAACCTGTGTGATGCTGGCATTGCAAGAATCATTGGAACAACGCGCGCGCACTAGCACAGATATAGTGCCACTATTTATCCAATCGCGCGAATTCGCTGATCTGACTACGACGCAAGACCGTCAAGCCCAAGGCTTGCCGGAACAATGGGTTGAAAAAGCTGCTCGCATAGCCGAAGATGTCCGGGTAGTCGTGGTCATTGATTCTTTGGATGTTCTGTCTATCGCTCGTGACCATCATGCACTTAATTACTTCTTGGCGCAAATAGACCGCCTGCTATTGATTCCAAATATCACTGTGGTTACGGCCTGTCGAGACTTTGACCGAGATTACGACCGCCGAATTGCAATTCGAAAATGGGATTGTGAATTGAAGTGCCATCCCTTGAATTGGGATGTCCAAATTACTCCGTTGCTTAATAACCTTGGTATACATACAAAGAACATCGATGCTAACACCCATGAGTTGATTCGAAACCCGCGCGAATTAGCACTTTTTGTGGAGCTGGCTCAGCGAGATGGCAGTTTCAACATTGTGACCAGCCAAGCTTTGGCGCAGCGGTATCTTGATATTATCGTGCGAGCCAACAAAGCACTGGGTGACACGGCAATGCAAACCATTGAAGCTATTGCCAAGGAAATGCTAATGTCACGAAGTTTGGTAGTGCCTTATCAGTGCTTTACTGCTTCGCAAGATATTGTCCAGGCGCTGTGCAGCCTCAACGTGCTACAAGAAACTCAAGATGGGAAATTGACTTTTGGGCATCAAACCCTGCTGGATGTTTTGGTGATACGAGGAGCTGTGCGTAAGGGTATCTTGCTAAATGAGTTCATTGAAAGCTTGCCCCCTGTGCCCTTTGTTCGTCCAAGCATCCGCAGTTTTGTCGCACAACTTGCAGTGGGAGAACGCCGTGATTTCAGGAAACAATTGCGTATGGTATTGACTGGTAGCGCTGCCTTCCACATTCGCCGCTTGATTGCGGAATCGTTTGCCGAACAGATACCGCAGGATGATGATTGGCCCCTGATTCGTGATTTACGTGATAATCATCGCGAGGTATTTCAGGTGATTTACAGTCAAGCAGTGCTGATTGAGTGGCATCGCTTTTGGTTAAAACATCTAATACCTGCTTTGAAAAGTTCACGGGATGATGAAGGGCTGACGGCACATGCGCACAGGATATCTCTGTGGAAAAACGAAGATCCCGTGGGTGTATTAGCGCTTTGGACAGAGATGTTGTCAATGGATTGGGTAGATGGAAAAAAGATTTCTGAGCACCTAGGGTATTATTTGTCCGAAATAAATACGGAAAATATTGCACTGGCCGCGCCTTTAATTGAACGTCTAATTAGCATGCCGCGACAAGAACACGACTTACTAGGGCATGCTGTCGCTCGCTGTGTGGCGACAGGTGCTCTGAAAGACATCTGGCTATGGCGTTATATTACATGTGGAGTCAACGAAGACGCCATCGGATTTCAGTCAGATGACAGGCTGCGTTGCCAATCCCATAAGTTTGAAAACAACAATGACAGCTTTTTCCGCTATCGGATGGAACAATCTGCCACATTACTAGATTTGGCTCTGGAATGGATTGAGCACGAGAGCCAAAGTAAGTCATTGCGTTATGGCAATACACGCATAGACTACCATAGTCAATTTCTATACAAAACTTCGTACTACGATTCTCATAGTCAGTCCGATCATCGGTATACAGACAGTGAACGTATTCTGCTGGATGCGGTGGAGTCCGCCATCATTAATCACGCCAAAACACACTCCGACTGGTGGCAAAGAAATCGAGAACATTTGTGCTTTAACAACGAAGGAGCTTTACGATACTTTGCTATCCTCGCTTGCACCGCAGACCCTGTAGCCAATATAAATTTGATTGGGCGCATGTTGTGCGATAGGGGTTCACTAGAGTCCGAACTATCATTCGAATTGGGCACATTGATGCAGACGGCATTCATATATTTTGATACGCTAACACAAGATGCGGTGATGGCCTGCATTTTGGCTATATGGGAAGGGACACTTACGGATGAGGGCAGCCATTTTTGGATATTGAAGAAACGAGCAGAATTGATAATCACCATTCCATGCCATCTGCGCTCTGCTGGAGCGCAAGCGATACTTGATACCTACGAAAGAGAAGAAGGAATTTTGGTTCGTCAGCCATTCATTGGTATGAGTGGAGGCATGGTTTCCGCTCCTTTTTCTTTCAAGGTGTTTCTTGACTCTAGTGATTGTGGGGTGTTGCGTTTACTTGAGCATTATTCAGGACATGGAAGAGATGATTTACTGGTTGGCGGAGAGCGAGAAGTTGGGTGGCAACTACGTGAGGCAGCATCTCGCCAACCAGCGCGATTTTTGAGTTTATTACCTACGCGTTGGGCTGATATTCCCGAAGGCTTCCGTGATGATATTATGGGCGGGATCGCCAATTATTTATTATATCGTTTTGGTAGTTTGCAGGCCAATAGCACATGGGCGCCTCTCGATGAACCTGATGCCCCCACTTTGGCGATTCATATCCTCGATGAACTAGAAAGACATTCGAACCATTGGGAAAACAACAACACTGCATCTAAAGCTGTGCAATCTTGCGCCCACGTTATACAGGACACGCAAAATGCCTCGAGGCTAGTATTTTTGGTAATTGGTTTTTCAGGCCATAGGGAGGAAAGCTGCATCAAAGGAGATTTTTTTGATTTGCTTACTACCGGCCTCAATATGACAAGGGGAAACATCGCTCAAGCATTAATAGTCTTGGTTAACAAGCTCCAGGAAAATAGTGTTCCATTTCCTGATCTTCTGTTGCCCACACTTCGTCGTTTTGCTGGAGACGAACATCCCGCAATTCGTGCCTTAATCCTGAATCATTTACCCTATTTGCAGAGCAAAAATCCTGAGTTGGGTTGGGATTTGTTCCACTTCGCCATGAGAAATGCCGTTGGCCTTTGGCAAATCGCCGAGCCATGTCTTTATTACGCTCATTACAAACATTTTGGAAAAATTGCCCCCTTGCTGTTGCGCATTCGTAGTGAGGGTAACGATAAAGACATGGAAACATGGGCTCGCATTTCTGCCTTGGCTGCGTTAGCCAAACACATCGACTTTTCCGCTTTGTTGGAGGACTTAAAGACCCTGGATGCTACAGAGGCCTGGAAAGGGGCTGCTAGTGTTTGGACGCATCATGAAAACCTAAAAAAACATCGTGAACAATGTTTGATTGGCATCGAGACGGGTCTTAATTCCAATTGGAGTCATGCTAAGGCAATTTCACACCAGATGGTGCAATTGTTCTGTGAGAACTTGTCGGTGATTTCTATTCCAATAGAACTGATCCGTCTTTTATTTGCCATTTACGAAAGTGATACCGAGAATAAACGCCCCAGTTTTCTGGGTTTAGGGAGTTGGCTCAATGCCACTGCACATCTCGATCCGGAACGAGCCTTAACTGTAACCGAGATTTATCTAGTTTATGTTAGTCGTACCAAGTCTTACTTATACGATCACGAAAACAATCTTACCCAGTTACTGACCCGTCTTTTTGCTGAAGCTGAGGAGCGAGAAGAATCTGACCACGGTGCAATGCTGAAACGTGTGGTATTGCTGCAAGACATGCTTCTATCATTGGGAGTAAATAGCATCAACGATTGGTTAAAGGCTGCCGAGCGTCCATAGCATTGAAAATACTAACTTTTAGTTGTCACAATTATATAATATCTACCTCATATTTTAATAGACAGTCTTAGTAAACTGAACAGAAGGCTATAAACAAATCAATTAGAATTTTGAAGTTTCGGGTGTTTTTTCTTGATCTGAAATCCTTGTACCAGAAGAAGAGAGTCTAGGATGACACAAATCATACTAATTGTTAATTTGTTCTATAATTGTCCTAAACGAATGCCGTTAGAGATATAAATGTTTTACTATGTTGATGAAAGTGGGAACACAGGTAAAGATCTGTTTAATGATTCTCAACCAAATTTATTCTACGGTCTATTAACTAGTAATACAAACTTTGATCTGCTAGCGGAAAAACATGTAAATATAATTAAACAAAAATATGGTATTACTCATTTACACGGTAAGAATCTTCCTTTATATAAAATCGAAGCTGTTACATCGGATTTAATTGACCTTCAAAAAAAATACAAATTGCGCTTTGATTTATCTAAAGTTAGCAAAAGTGATCTTGCAATCATCTCTTTTTTCGATCAGGTATTTGATCAAGGTATGAACCCTGCTTATACCTGGACGGGATATTGGACTCCATTAAGGTATGCAATGCTAGTTAAAGTTGCGAGCATATTTGATTTTGATACATTAAAAAAATCGTGGGATGCTAGAGTCTGTATAGACAAAGATAGGTCAAAAGATATTTTCACATCAGTATGTGATGTGCTTTTAAGCCGGTTAGGAGAAATACCGGACAAACGATCTCAACAGTTAATCTATGATACTTTATCTTGGGCAAAGTCTAACTTCTATGACCTCAGTTATAATTGTACGGATGAATCCCAAGTAAGAGCCAACTCTCCAAATATAATTGGCTTTCAGTTTGTCTTGCATCAAATAGGTGAATATATAAAAAAAACCCCTAAGTCACCAGTAAAAATTACGATTGACCATCAATCAGAGTTTAATAAATATCAGCAAAAATTGGCTGATTTATGTGCTATTTTGAAAGAACAAAAGGTCATAGAAACGACGCCATTGGGAACATCTGATTTTAGTAACTACCCGTCAGATAAATTGGTATTTTTATCCCATAAAAATAGTATCGGGGTTGAAGTAACGGACTTAGTTCTGTGGTTATATCAAAGGTTTCTTCAAAACAAAGAAATACCTTCAGGTACCCTATTGTTATTAAAGAGATTTTTCTTTAAAACAAAATACCATGAAATCTCAATGAAAGGGATAATTGAACGTTTTAATTCGTGGCTCAGTACACTACAGAATTTAAGTATAGAGGATATTTCCAAGGCAAAAAAATTAATTGATATAGATGAAAAAAGACGCCTCCAAGCTATAAATAATAGCAGCAAAAATAGTTAACTGATCAGTGTAAAATATCTTATTAGATTAGCCTCTTTCTTAATTTTAGAAAATTAACCACATTTATTAACTTATTCCTTGTTGAATTTTTGTTGGATCATGGAGTAGGGCAGGGTAATAAATAAACCCCCCGTTTATAATTGCAAACATATCATCTTGTGATATAATTAATTATGAAAACAATTGATCACACATTAGAAAATCTATTAGAGCTTAATGGTGAGAGAATTATCATTGATGAGTCTCTTGGACTGTGGGTGAAATTTGAGATTATTAAAACGCTAAGCCGCGAGCAGGGCGTTAAATACTCATTAACCTTGCATGATAAGTCTAATAAGAGAATCTTAGGTTTTGACAATAGTCATGAAATAGAGTTTGGGGGGAAAAGGGGGGTTAGTCCTGAAAGAACTTTTGATCACTGGCATTATGATGAGAATGATCAAGGTAGGCCGTATAATTACATTAATGCAGGACAACTTTTAGAAGACTTTTGGAAAGAGGTAGACAAGCGTCTTGAAACTCTTAAGGAGAGGAAATAATGAATAAAGCAAGAATAGGCATTATGTCCCTTGAGCAGTATAAGCAACGCACAATTGCCATTGCTAAAGGTATATATAAACCCAAAAAGGACGAACCAAAAATTTGGTTTACATCAATGAAATCATTAGCTCATGTTTTGTCTGAAGACAACCAACTTTTACTAAAGTTAATCATTGAAAATGAGCCGAAATCTGTATCTGATTTAGAGGCGTTAACGGGATATAAAAGAAAAGCGAATAATATTCTTAGGACTTTGAGGACAATGGAGCAGTATGGCTTGGTTAGGTTGGAAGAGAGTCCAAATAAAGTCCATAGAGGAAGGGCGCCTTTAAAGCCTAAAGCCTTATACGATGAATTTGATGTTGCGTTTTCTATTCAACAGGTTTGTTGATCTCTTTAGTTATCGAATTAAAGATAATGGTTCATAAGGAGTAAAATGCGCGATAAAGTAAATGTCCTTTATTACCCTGATATGCAAGTATCACAAACAACACTCAAGAAATGTATTTTGTTCTTTGATGAAATTCATTTTATGGATAGACCTGCATTTACTATTGGTAACTTCGGCTTAATTGGGGCTCCATCACCATTAAGAACAGCTGAGCAATCCTTTCGAGAAGATGCTGGCGTACCTTTATATGTTCATGGTGTTAATGGAGGAGTAATTTCCACTGATTTTCTGGAAAGAGTAGAATCAGATTTAAATGATTATTCCTTCATTGAAAGTTATAGAGAAGGTCTCTCAAAATCGAATACATTTAGGGAGCAGCAGTTTCCGGAAGGAGATTATGGTTCATTTGGACGCACCCAAAAAGAACTTATAACGCTTTTTGAGAATATTGATTTATCCATATTAGCTAATTCCAATGCTATGGAATTTTTAAAAAAAAATTATTCTCCCTTTGATAGAACAAATCCTGAAGCTGTAAATGCATTTTTATTGCAGCGAATAGCATTATGTTCTGCTCAATTAAATTTTGCATTAATGGAGGGGGCAAGGAATGGATTTATCCCATTAGCAGATGCAAATCCTTACGCTAATCTTTTAAATACCCACTATATGCGTGCCGCTAAAACCTTAGAAAAACTTAATACCACCATTAGTATTGCCGATCTTGGTTTTGCAATATTTGATGAATTAATATCCAATGAAAGTATAGAAGGCATGGATATTAAAAAGGTTGTGGCATATAGAAAAAAATCTGAAAATGCCAGAGAGGAATTTTTAGAATATCTTGCTTCTATTCAAGCAAAACAAGCCAGTCTACTTACACATGATAATTATTTAGAGGGAATTAATAAGTTAATTAAAGCAGAAATCACTCCAGCTGTAAAAAATTTTAGGAAGAGGCTTGAAACCATTGATGAGGGATTTACAAGCGCTCTATTGAAGGGCGCCATAGAAGGGGCCGCTGTATTTAGTGGGGTACATATATTCACCGATATCCCATGGATACAAATTGTTGCTTTGGCAGGAGCATCAGGTCGATACGTTTTGAAAGCAGCAGTAGATAATTATTTTGCAGAACGTGCTCTGAGGAGAGAAAGCAGTATTTCTTATCTGCTCTCATTAGATAGTCATATACAAAAAATTAAAAAATAGAAGGGATTATTATTGAATAATATAATTCACATAGGTCTGATTACTTGTCAAATCAGTCATTGACTTTCTAAGCCACGGGTGGATTTAACTCGCTAATGGTCCGGAACTTGCGCTCTGGCGCAAAACTATTTTTGAGTTACAGAGCTTAAGTCTAAATATACACAGAGGCTTTCTAAAAACCAGTTGGTTGTTATCAACATCCAGGTTCCTTAACAATTTTTATTACTGTACAATTTAAAGCAATCTAGGTAATAGAAGGCTCGAATCCTCAGGAGTCATAGGGTTCTCATATTTTTGAGATGGAGTAAAGAAAAACATTAATGATTGTTTGCGCCTTAAGTTTGGTATTAGGGCTTGTTCTTCTCCTTCTAGGGTTAAATTAGAGTCAAATGATTTTGAGCGTGTGATTTTCGCTTTAGCATTATTATCATTGGCTGCTTTTGCAAAAGCTACAATTGCATTTCCTTTTCTTGCTCTTTCAATATGTACAGCAGCCCAAGAATAAGCAAGATGCGAATTATCGCCTAGAATGCGTCCTTTTTTTATCAATTGCCCATTTCGATAGACTAAACATGCATCTCTAAGACTTCCATGAGTGCCTCTTTTATCTTTTTCCATTTCAGTGGTAACTGAAAATTTAGCATTGCCGCTCACTTTTATCATACCTGTATATCCTGTCACCGTTGACTTCTCATATTTAAATATCGCAAAGAGTGCATCGGAGGTATCATGGGCAAAATTTAGTTCATAATATTGGGTGGCGGAAAAACAGGCTAATAAATTAATATTTATATCTATGTCTAGTAAGTTATTTTTTGCTAATAATTTTGCTAATTTAAAGGGTGTTAAATCATAATCACTAGGTTCTTCTAATCCAATAAGGAAAGGCTGTCCTTCTCCGTGGAGAACAATTTCGTCTCCATCATTAAGTTGTTTTATTAGTTTCTGCATGTTCTCTTTATCATAAAGATAAAAGATTTCATTAGAATGCACACCTTTTTCTTTTCTACATAATTTAGTCAAGTTGTTTTTCAGTTCCCTCTTAGCATCAAGAAATGCAAATTTTAATTGGTTATTATTATTTTCCTGAAAAACCTTAATTAATATAGTTGACAGTTTCTTTAACTCTTATGGTAAGAGGCATTACATCTCATTTTTGATGAAACGATTTCATTTTCTTTATTCCAGTGACTGTGAGTAAACAAGGTGACACCTGTCAAAAAGATAGAAATCCTTTTTGAATCTTTTGATAAAAGGGTTTCTTCCTTAAGCTTAAATTGCTCTTCGATAAAATCTACCAGTTTGGCAAGGTACTTATTTTTTGAAATTTCTTTATTATAAAAAGGAAGTCGTTCATTAAAATAAGATTTAATATCATTGTTGGTACAACCAAAGAGCAAGGGACTGTTTGTTTCGAGCAGTTTTAGCATCACTTCAATTTCATAGATATATGCATTTGCTTCATTATTCGCGATTTTAGCTGAAACATTAAATGCATGGCCTGCTTCATGCACAAGTGCGCCAATAATATTGACAGTTTGTTGTTTTAGAAAGCTGGTTTTCAAAGCAATGGTTTGATTAACGACCCAATTTTCATGTAAATGCCCTAATAATTTATAGGTATCTTTATTTATAAAAACAGCGGGGTTTCCTTTTACACCTAAAAAATCATGTGGTGGTTCTACAAGATCAACTTGAAGTTGCGGCATAGAAGCAGTTACCCCATTATCGAGTCCATTCCAACCCATTTCGCGGCATTCATCTAAGAGTAGTCTTATATGATAGTTTGTTAGCATAATAGTCTCCTTGCATATAAATGGAAGTTGCGCGACGAATTATGAGCATATTGTTCAAATGCCACGAAATGATTATTGCGAATCAATATTCATCAGTCAATACATTTAGTGTTCATTTGGATTTTATTTGCAGTGATCTGATAAATATTATGATCAAACAGTTAATTTAAATACATATGATTTATAGGGCGGGAGATTAACTCTTTTAAATCTTAAATCGTTAGGATTAATCATTTTCTTAGTTTTATACATTCTACTCTTTGGCTTATGGGGGGTAGTCATGTGGGATATCAACATT